>BADC01000191.1 GCA_000333435.1 Corynebacterium-like bacterium B27
CGGCGCGGTGCAGGGTGCCCGCGTCGCATCCGGTCGTGAGGCCCACCACCCGCTCCTCGGCGCCGGCGGCACGCTGGCCGGCGGTGATCGCGCGCACGAGTTCGTGCTCGCGGTCGAGCTCCCAGCCGGGCAGGCCGTCGTTGTCCCAGATCACGACCGGCGGATGCTCGGCGAGCCACTCGTCGCCGTCGCCGGCCCGGGCCACCGCCTCGAGCAGCGCCTGCTTCACCTCGTCCACCGGCTCGCCGGGCAGGATGCCGATGCGGCCCGAGAGAGACCCGTGCGCCGGCAGCGCCGCCCGCCAACCGCCGCCGTTCAGCACGCCGACGACCAGAGGCACCGAGCTCGGCAGGTCGGCCATCAGCGGATGCACCCGGGTGCGAGCGCGTTCGGCACCGAGTTCCTGCAACCGGCCGTAGATGCGCACCAGCCGCTCCAGGGCGTCTTCGCCCTTCCACGGAACGGAGGTGTGCACATCCTTCCCCGTCACCTCGACGGTGAAGAACAGTGCTCCGGAGTTCACCGGTACCACGGCGTTCTCGGTGGGTTCGAGCACGATGGTCGCCAGACGCTGCGGGTGGGGCTCGAGCGACGCGACAGTGCCGAGTCCGGTGGTTTCCTCCCCCGCGATGAGTTCGACGGCCAGGTCGAAGTCGAGTTCGACGCCGGCGTCGGCCAGCACCTGCAGCGCGTAGAGAGCGGTCACGCACCCCGCCTTGTTGTCGACGGCGCCTCGCCCGAAGAGCGCACCCTCGAGGAGCGCGGGGGCGAAGGGCGGCGTGCGCCAGTCCTGCTCGTTGACGACGGGAACCACGTCGTAGTGCGCGTTCAAGGTGACCAGGTGCCGCGCCGAATTGACACCTGGTCGACCCAGCCAGCCCACGAGATTCGCTCGTTCGCCGAGGCGGGTCTCGCGCGACCCGCGCTCGGTGTTGGCCATCTCCGTCGTGGCGAGCACCTGCCGGTCGAGCTGCCAGCCGCGCCGACCGAACCAGGCGGCGAAGGCCGGCTCGGCGAGCGCTTCGTCGCCGCTGATCGTCGGCGCGGCCACGAGCTCGGTGAGCAACTGCACCATCTCGTCG
>BADC01000190.1 GCA_000333435.1 Corynebacterium-like bacterium B27
AGAACGGGGCCCCCGGATGGGCGACAACCGCTCGGGTGGTAACGGCGACGAGCTCGTGCTCGGTGTACCCGTGGGGGCCCGTCGTCAAAGACGCCGACGGCGTCGAGCTCATCGACATGGCCGAGCCCGGCATGCGTTTCGTGGTCGCCGAGGGCGGCCAGGGCGGGCTCGGCAACGCCGCGCTCGCCACCACCAAGCGCAAGGCTCCGGGCTTCGCGCTGCTCGGCACCGAGGGCTGGGAGGGCGACGTCGTCCTCGAGCTGAAGACAGTCGCCGATGTGGCCCTGGTCGGCTTCCCGTCGGCTGGCAAGTCGAGCCTCGTCGCCGCGCTCTCGGCCGCCAAGCCGAAGATCGCCGACTACCCGTTCACGACCCTGCACCCGAACCTCGGTGTCGTGCAGGCCGGGTCGGTGCGCTACACCGTCGCCGACGTGCCGGGCCTCATCGAGGGCGCGAGCGAGGGCAAGGGTCTCGGGCTCGAGTTCCTCCGGCACGTGGAGCGCTGCAGCGCGCTGCTGCACGTGCTCGACTGCGCCACCCTCGAGCCCGGGCGCGACCCGATCAGCGACCTCGACATCATCCTGGCCGAGCTGGCCGCCTACCCGGTGCCCGAGGGGCAGCTCCCGCTGCTCGAGCGGCCCCAGCTCATCGCCCTGAACAAGATCGACGTGCCCGAGGCCCGCGAGCTCGCCGACTTCGTCAAGCCCGACCTCGAGGCCCGCGGGTACCGCGTGTTCGAGATCTCCACCGCGAGCCACGAGGGCCTGCGTCAGCTGTCCTTCGCCCTCGCCGAGCTGGTCGAGAACGCCCGCGTGGCAGCGGCCGCCGATCCGAAGCCGGCCACCATCGTGATGCGGCCGCGCGCCGTCGACGAGGCGGGTTTCGTCATCCGCGTCGAGGGCGGAACGCACGGCAACGTCTACCGCATCATCGGTGCCAAGCCCGAACGCTGGGTGCAGCAGACCGACTTCACCAACGACGAGGCCGTCGGGTTCCTGGCCGACCGGCTCGCGAAGCTCGGCGTCGAGGACGAGCTGTTCAAGGCCGGCGCGGTGGCGGGCTCCGCCGTCGTGATCGGCCGGGGCAACGGCGTCGTGTTCGACTGGGAGCCCACGCTCACCTCCACCGCCGAGCTGGTCACGAGCCCGCGCGGAACCGACCCCCGGGGCATCCTCGGCATCGTGCTGGTGCTCCTGGTGGGGTTGCTGCTCCTGCTGCCGGTTCGCTCGGGCGGCGGGTCAGGCGAGCGAGCCGAGCCAGAGGCCCAGTAGCGCCGCTGCGACCGACGCGATCATCATGCCGAGGCCGTTTCGCAGTGCCGCGCCCCGGCGACGGTTCTGCACGAGGCGGACGGTCTCGAAGCTGGCGGTGCTGAAAGTCGTGTAGCCGCCGAGGAAGCCGCCGCCGAGCACCAGGCG
>BADC01000189.1 GCA_000333435.1 Corynebacterium-like bacterium B27
CACCCCGTTCTCGTCGCACGCTGCGAGGATGTCGGGGAAGACCGGCTGCTCGGCGAGCGTGTAGCGGCCCGCCGGCATCAGCAGGTCGATGTGCCCGCCCGCGGCGCCGGCGAGCAGGGCCTCGATCGACATCGAGCCGACGCCCACGGCCTGCACCACTCCCTCGTCGCGGAGCGCGGCGAGTGCCGGCAACGCCTCCTCGACGCCGCGCTGCAGGTCGCCCTGCTCGGGGTCGTGCAGGAAGAGCACGTCGACCCGGTCGAGTCCCAGCCGCTCGAGCGACTCCTCCAGACTCCGCCGCACGCCATCGGCACTGTAGTCCAGCACACGCTTCTGGTCGGCCGGGACGTGGAAGGCGTTCTCGAGATCGAGCGTGCCCGCGCCCGCCGGGTTGGGGCGCAGCAGCCGCCCCACTTTGGTGGAGACCACGAACTCGTCTCGAGGCTTGGTTCGCAGGAAGGCCCCGAGGCGACGCTCCGAGAGACCCAGGCCGTAGTGCGGCGCCGTGTCGAAGTAGCGCACCCCGGACTCCCAGGCGGCGTCGAGGATGGCGGCCGCGGACTCGTCGCTCAGCTCCCGGTAGAGGTTGCCGAGATTGGCCGCGCCGTACCCGACCGCGCCGAAGGCCGGTGCCGGTCGCCTCCGGCCTTCGACTGCCCGCACGTGCTCCTGATCGCCTGCCTGCTCCGACTCAGACATACGCGGCCACCTCGTGGTCCCGTCGGCTCGACTGGAGCATCTCTGCCCCGGAGCCCGCTGCCAGCGGCGGCCAGTAGCGACCGTTCCGCACGTCGACCGGAGTGACGAAATGCTCGTGGAGATGGTCGACGTACTCGATCATGCGCCCGTCGAGCCGGCCCGACAGCGCCACGTAGTCGAACAGCGACAGGTGCTGCACCAGTTCGCACAGCCCGACACCGCCCGCGTGCGGACAGACCGGCACGCCGAACTTCGCGGCCAGCAGCAGGATCGCCAGATTCTCGTTCACGCCGGCCACGCGCGTCGCGTCGATCTGCAGCACCTGGAGGGCGTCTGCCTGCAAGAACTGCTTGAACATCACCCGGTTCGCGCCGTGCTCCCCCGTGGCGACCGGGATCGGCGCGACCCCTCGGGCGATGGCAGCGTGGCCGAGCACGTCGTCGGGGCTGGTCGGCTCCTCGATCCAGGCGATGTCGAACGGCGCGAGCCTCGACATCCACTCGATCGCCTCCGCCACCTCCCAGCGCTGGTTGGCGTCGACCGCGATCCGGATGTCCGGACCGACCGCCGCACGCGCGATGCCCAATCGGCGCACGTCGTCGTCGACGTCGCCGCCCACTTTCAGCTTGATCTGCTCGAACCCCTCGGCCACCGCCTCGATGCTCAACCGCTCGAGCTTCGCGTCGTCGTAGCCGAGCCAGCCCGGCGTCGTGGTGTAGGCCGGGTAGCCGCTCGCGATGAGCTGCGCCTCACGCTCGGCGCGACCGGCTTGAGCGTTGCGGAAGAGCCCCAGCGCCTCTTCTGGCGTGATCGCGTCGGTGAGGTAACGGAAGTCGACCAGCTCGACGAGCTCCTCCGGTGAGAGCCGACCGAGCAGCCGCCACAGCGGCAGACCCGCGCGCTTCGCCTTCAGATCCCAGAGGGCGTTCACCACGGCGCCGATGGCCATGTGCATCACGCCCTTCTCCGGGCCGAGCCAGCGCAATTGCGAGTCGTGCACGAGCTCGCGCCAGGTCGCACCCATCGCGCCGAGCAGCTGCTCGACGTCGCGACCGAGCAGGTGCGCCTCGAGGGCGCGGATGGCGGCCACCTGCACGTCGTTGCCCCGCCCGATGGTGAACACGAAGCCGTGACCCGTCAGCGAATCGTCGGATTGGTGACGATCCGCACATAGGCGGTCGAGTAGTCGGGGTCGGGGTTCATGGCATCCGACCCGTCGAGCATCGTCGAGGTGGGGAATCTGATGTCACTCGTCTCGAGTGCCGTGATGGTGCTCACCGAGGTGTCTCCTTTTAGCTGATCGGCCGAGCATAAACATCGGATGTATCCGGTGTCAATCATGCCGCGGATGGATGTTTTCGGCTCGGCTGCCCGCTATAGTTCTGATGTTACCGCCCGTACTCGACGAAGAAAGCGGCTCCATGAAATTCCTGCGACTCGGAGAGATCGGTCACGAACGACCGGTCCTGCTCGACGGCGACACCTACTACGACCTCACGGGCCTCACGGCCGACATCGATGGCGCGTTCCTCGCCGGCGACGGCCCCGCCCGCGTGCGGGCAGCGCTCGATGCGGGTGAACTGCCCGAGCTGCCCGAGGCCACGAGCCTGCGCATCGGCGCCCCCATCGCTCGGCCCTCCGCCGTCATCTGCGTCGGCATGAACTACGCGGCCCACGCCGCCGAGTCCGGCTCCGCTCCGCCCGAGGTGCCGATCATCTTCCTGAAGACACCGAACACCGTCGTCGGGCCCAACGATCAGACGCGCATCCCCCGCGGCAGCACGAAGACCGACTGGGAGGTCGAGCTCGGCGTGGTGATCGGCACGCACACCTCGTACCTCGACTCCCCGGCCGACGCACTGGCGCACGTCGCCGGCTTCGTGGTGGCGAACGACCTCTCCGAGCGCGCCTGGCAGATCGAGGTCTCCGGCGGTCAGTGGTCGAAGGGCAAGAGCGCACCCGGGTTCAGCCCGGTCGGGCCGTGGCTCGTCACCCCCGACGAGGTCGACCACACGAACCTGCGTCTGCGCTCCTTCGTCAACGGCGAGCCGCGTCAGGACTCCTCCACCGCCGACCTCATCTTCGGCGTCGAGGAGATCATCTACCAGCTCAGCCAGTACCTGGCGTTCGAACCGGGCGACCTCATCCTCACCGGTACCCCGGAGGGCGTCGCGCTCTCCGGTCGCTTCCCCTACCTCACGGCGGGCGACGTGGTCGAGATCGACATCGAGGGCCTCGGCGGGCAGCGGCAGGAATTCGTCTGATGGCCGAGTTCGACGGGCTGGTCGCGGTGGTCACGGGCGGCGCATCGGGCATCGGCGCGGCCATCGCCGACCGTCTGCACGAGGGCGGCGCCTCGGTCGCCGTGCTCGACCTCAATCCCTCCGGCGCCGACCCCGAGCACTTCGCGGTGGCGGCGAACGTGGCCGACGACGCATCCGTACGCGCTGCGATCGCAGCGGTGAGCGAGCGGTTCGGGCGCATCGACATCGTCGTGAACAACGCGGGCATCGGGGCGGTGGGCACCGTGGCCGACAACGACGACGACGAGTGGCACCGCGTCTTCGACATCAACGTCGTCGGCATGGCGCGCGTCACGCGCGCCGCCCTTCCGCTGCTGCGCGAGTCGCCGTCGGCGGCGGTGGTCAACACCGCGTCGATCGCCGCGACCGCGGGCCTACCGCAGCGCGCACTCTACT
>BADC01000188.1 GCA_000333435.1 Corynebacterium-like bacterium B27
CGTCGCGCGGATGCTCGCTATGCTGGGCGCATCCGTCGGCGGTCTGCTCGTCGTCGCGGCCGCGGCGCTCGCCCTC
>BADC01000187.1 GCA_000333435.1 Corynebacterium-like bacterium B27
CCGACTGCCGATCCGACCCCGACTTGCAGCCAGCGTTCCTAGTTTCGATGCGCACAATCCGATTCCTCGGGTGCGACCCACTTCCGACGAGTTGAGGCCTCGCGAACTAGCTGCGAGCGAGGCGGTCGGCAAGCAGGCGGGACTCGGCCGCCAAGGTTGGGGCGGTCGCGTAACGCTGAGATGCCCGTTTACCCCGTCCGAAAGAAATGCCCGCAAGGGTGCCGTAGCTGCAACACCTGATCACAGCTCGAAAGACCAAAGATCTCTGGGACGCCGGCCACGGGCTGAGACGGCAGCGCGCTCCCCCCGGATTCTCGGTCATCGTCCATGTCTCGCATAGTCGGCTCAGAGAGCCCAGTATCGGCTGCATTCGAAGATGTGTAGATGGCAGTGGTCAGCGCCGGCATTGTTCTTCCACGCTGGTCCGCCGGACACGGATTTCCCAGCTGGACTCACACACTCTCCTGATGCGAGGGCCTCTTGAAACCAGATGTGTTGATCGGAGGTGTGGTTGGGGACGATGTCGATGATGACCTTGAGTCCACGCTGATGGCAGGAGATCACCACCCCGGTTGCCGGCACGATCGCACGTCTAACCGTTCCGACCACCCAGCACGTCGAGGCAAGCTCACCGCACTTTGACCCACCTTGTCCGACCGAGTCGCTACTTCCTGCGCACGTACTCCCTGGTTGATTTCGTTGTCTCCGCGTCCGTGATCGTGAAGGTGACGTCGTCGGACTGGCGCGCACCTGCCCGGCGCGATACCCCTCATTCGCTGCCGTGCGTTGGCGTCAGCCCCGGCCCCGTACGAGATTCGACGCGGGAGGTGGACGCGCGGCGGATAACAACGACCGCGTCGCCGTCGCCGCGGAAGGGGGTGATGTGTCTCCCTTCGATACTGGATCGGAGTTGATCCACGAACACCCGTTGGCTCATCGCGCTGGCAATCACCGTTGAGAGCGACGGCGTCATCGCAGCACCGAGCGGAGAATCGTCCGCGCCGATGAGGGCGATCTGCGGCCCACGGACGCGGCTGATCGACGCAAGAAGGCCGATGGCGTGATCGTCATCGAACGCCGCAATTCCGTCCAACCGAACGTGCGGATCTCCCGTGTCACGTCGTCGAAGCCCCGCCCATCGAAAGTCGACAAGTGCAGGACGTGGGGTTCGATCAACCCGTGCGTCGCAGCGCAGTCTCTGATGCCCTCTACGCGGCTCTCGGCCGAGGGTGCGGATGCCTG
>BADC01000186.1 GCA_000333435.1 Corynebacterium-like bacterium B27
ACGTGTCGCCATTTCCGCCGAAGGTCTTGCCGAGCTGGTCGATCGTCGAGACCCGATCGTCGATTCATGGCTGACCGAATCGATGACAGTGTCCGGCCCCGACCTCGGCGACCTGATCCGAAAACTGACCGGCCGACGCGACCGGTCGACGCGCGCATGAGAACCACGCGGATGAGCCTCAGCGACTGCCGTGAGCGAGCGGCGACGGCTCGGCTGCACGTCGAGCTCGCGGGGCTCGCGCTGCCCGACCCTGCCGTCACGCAGCCATCAGAGGGAGCTCAGGTGGCGGCATCGAACGCGATCCTCGGTGGCATCGCCGCGGCCGACGCGATCTGCGGCCATGCAATCGGCGAGCGATCGAGCGGTCAGGGTCACAAGGAGGCGGTGGATCTGCTCGCAACGGTTCTTCCGGATGGGCCCGCACTGGCTAAGAAGCTCGGCCGGCTTCTCGCGGACAAGACCCAGCTCCAATACGGCGGATTCTGCACGCGGGCGACGGCGGTGCAGATGCTCGGGTACGCCACCGACCTGGTTGCAGCGGTCGACAAGCGTCCGACCCTGCGGTGATGCGAGCGCCGCGGCGCGGTGCGGATGGGGTTGACTGGGGTGGTGAGCGACTGGGTCGAGAGCGTGATGTGGTGGCAGGTGTATCCGCTCGGCTTCGTGGGGGCGCCGATCCGGCCCGAGCAGGCGGAGACGGAGGTGGTGCACCGGCTCGGGCGCATCGAGGGGTGGCTCGACCACCTCGTCGAGCTGGGCCTGAACGGGCTGCTGCTCGGCCCGGTGTTCGCGTCCGAGACCCACGGCTACGACACGGTCGACCACTTCCGCATCGACCCGCGGCTCGGTGACGACGGCGACTTCGACCGGCTCGTGGGCGCGGCACACGAGCGCGGCATCCGGGTGCTGCTCGACGGCGTGTTCAACCACGTGGGGCGCGGGCATCCGGCGTTCCAGCGGCTCGAGCGGGAGGGGCCGGGTGCGGAGACCGCGCAGCTCTTCCGGGTGCGCTGGGACGACTGGGCGCCCGGCCGGGAGGTCGACGCCGACGTGTTCGAAGGGCACCGCGAACTCGTGGCGCTCGACCACTCCTCGCCGGCGGTCGACGATCTCGTGGTCGACGTCATGACCCACTGGCTCGACCGCGGCATCGACGGCTGGCGCCTCGACGCCGCCTACGCGGTGCCGCCCGCGTTCTGGGCGCGGGTGCTGCCGCGGGTGCGGGAGGCGCATCCGGAGGCCTGGATGCTCGGCGAGGTCATCCACGGCGACGCG
>BADC01000185.1 GCA_000333435.1 Corynebacterium-like bacterium B27
AAAGGCAGCCGATGGAGGGTCAAACTTCGGTGAACGGCACGGGGCGCGCACACCAAAGATCAAGAATAGGCGATACCACTCCGCCGGTCAAATGAGCTCTCGACGCGCCCGGGTCTGCTCCGACCGCGCCGCGAGCTCGTCGTCGGGCGGGTAGCCCACCTCGGTGAGCACGAGCCCCTTTGCGGGCATGACGGGGAAGGCGCTGGTGCGCATCCGGTCGTCGCGGATGGCGACGAGTTCGGGCCCCGAGAGCGCCCCCGCGCCCACCGCCACNGTCGCCCCGACCAGGGCACGCACCATGCTGTGGCAGAACGCGTCGGCCTGCAGGGATGCTTCGAGCACGCCGTCGTCGCCGCGCCGCCACTCGAACGCCTGCAGCGTGCGGATGGTGGTTGCCCCCTCGCGCGGCTTGCAGAACGCCGCGTAGTCGTGCAGCCCCAGCAATGCCCGCGCCGCCGTGTCCATGGCCTCTGCGTCGAGTGTCGCCGGATGCCGCACCGTCGTGCGCCGCTGCAGCGGATCGCGCCGGCTCACGGCGTCGGCCACCCGGTAACGGTACCGCCGCCAGACGGCGGAGAAGCGGGCGTCGAACCCGGTGGGCGCGAGCGCGGCGCTCGTCACCACCACGTCGGAGTCGGCGCCGAGGATGCCGTTCAGCCGCCGCTCGAGCACTGCTGCCAAACGCTCGGGTCGCCGGCTCGCGTCGTCGTCGCCCCTGCGGCGCAGGCTCTGCAGCTGCGGCTCGTCGAGGTCGAGGTGCGCGACCTGTCCGGTGGCGTGCACCCCCGCATCCGTTCGCCCCGCCACGGTGAGGAGCGGGGCCGGCTCGTGCCGGCGGAACAGGGTACCGAGCGCCCCTTCGAGCGTGCCCTGCACGGTGCGGAGCTCCGGCTGCCGCGCCCACCCCGCGAAGTCCGTCCCGTCATAAGCGACCCCGAGCCGGATGCGCCACTTCGCCGTCTCGGAATTCACGGCAGCCAGTCTACGACGAAGGCCCCGCCACCCTTGCGGGTGCGGGGCCTTCGCGCGGAAGAGCGGAGCGGATGCCTACTTGGCGTCCTTCTCCTCGGCCTCGGCGGCCGGAGCGTCCTCGGCAGGAGCCTCGGCGGTCTCGTCCTCGGCGGGAGCCTCAACAGCGTCCTCGGCCGGAGCCTCGGCGGCGGTGTCCTCGGCGGGAGTCTCCTCGACGGTCTCCTCCTCGGCCGGCGCAGCAGCCGCGGCAGGGGCCTCAGCCTTGGCAGCAGCCTTCGGCGCAGCCTTCTTCTTGGCCACGACGGGCTCGAGCACGAGCTCGATCTGCACCATCGG
>BADC01000184.1 GCA_000333435.1 Corynebacterium-like bacterium B27
GCACGTGGGCGGCGTATTCGAGGTTCGACCAGGTCGAGTCGTCCGGCCGCACCGCGACGTCGGCGCGTTCGAGCACGGCCGGCCACGCAGCCGCGTTCGCGCGGAGGAGGCCGGGCACCGCCGAGGCGGGCGTGGCGCTCGAGTCGAACCCGCACTCCGGGCACTCGCGTTCGAGCACCCACGTCCAGTTCTTCGTGTCGGGGACAATCGCCATGCCCCGACTCTACGGCTCACGGCGGCCGCGCTTCCACTCCGTTACGGTCACCCGGGCCCGCTTTTCTGCCAGTCGTGCGCCGGGCGAGCGGATGCCCGGTGAACCCGGGACCCGTCCCGCCGTCGCACCCAGCAGGGGCGGCTACTGGATGCGCTCGGCCACCAGCGGTCCCAGGCCCGCCCACTCCGACGCCGGGCCGATCTCGTAGGCGCCCACCACCGCGTCGAGCGCGCGTTCGAACCGCTCCGGCTCGTCGGCCGAGAGCGTGAACAGCGGCTGCCCGGCCGTCACGGTGTCGCCCGGCTTCGCGTGCAGGTCGATGCCGGCCGCGTGCTGCACCGCGTCGGATGCCCGTGCCCGGCCCGCCCCGAGCCGCCATGCCGCGATACCGAACGGCAGCGCCTCCTGCCGCAGCAGCACCCCCGACGACTCGGCGACGACGGTGTGGGTCTCGCGCGCGACGGGCAGCGGCGCGGTGGGGTCACCACCCTGGGCGCGGATCACCCGGTTCCAGGTGTCCATCGCCCGCCCGTCCTTGAGCGCGGCCGCCACGTCGGCATCGGGCTGCCCGGCCAGCCGAAGCATCTCGGAGGCGAGCGCGAGGGTCAGTTCGACCACGTCCGCCGGGCCGCCGCCCGCGAGCACCTCGACCGATTCCCGCACCTCGTTGGCGTTGCCGATGGCGAGCCCGAGCGGTACGTTCATGTTCGTCAGCAGCGCCGTGGTCGCCACCCCGGCGTCGTTGCCGAGGTCGACCATGGTCTGCGCGAGCTCGCGCGAGCGCGCGATGTCCTGCATGAACGCCCCCGAGCCGAACTTCACGTCGAGCACGAGCGAGTCGGTGCCCTCGGCGATCTTCTTCGACATGATCGACGACGCGATGAGCGGGATCGCCTCGACCGTGCCCGTGATGTCGCGGAGCGCGTAGAGCTTCTTGTCGGCCGGCGCGAGGCCCGACCCGGCCGCGCAGATGACGCCCCCGACGTCGCGCAGCTGGGCGAACAGCTCCTCGTTCGACAGGGATGCGCGCCACCCCGGGACGGACTCGAGCTTGTCGAGCGTGCCGCCGGTGTGCCCGAGGCCACGGCCGGACAGCTGCGGCACCGCCACCCCGAACGACGCGACGAGGGGCATGAGCGGCAGGGTGATCTTGTCGCCGACCCCGCCGGTGGAGTGCTTGTCGACGGTGGGTTTGCCGAGGCCGGCGAAGCTCATCCGCTCGCCCGAGGCGATCATGGCGAGGGTGAGGTCGCGGATCTCGGTGCGCGACATCCCGTTCAAGAGGATCGCCATCGCGAGCGCGGCCATCTGCTCGTCGCCCACGTACCCGCGGGTGTAGGCGTCGATCAACCAGTCGATCTCGGGAGTCGACAGCGTCACCACGGGCGCGGTCGGAGAGAGCGCCGAGCAGAGCCGCGGCGATCATCTTCTTGGGGGTGCGCTGCGAGTAGTTGCGCGGCACCGGTCCGTGCACGATGCC
>BADC01000183.1 GCA_000333435.1 Corynebacterium-like bacterium B27
GACACCGTCGCCGTTCTCATCCGCGAGTTGCGTCCGCTCGTGCGCGACCCGTTCTCCCTCATCTTCAGCCTGCTGCAGCCCCTCGTCTTCCTCGGCCTCTTCGGGCCGCTGCTGGTCGCGAGCTCGGGGCAGCCGGCGAGCGCGACGCTGCAGTGGTTCGTGCCGGGCATCCTCGTCATGATCGCGCTCTTCGGCACCGGCACCACCGGGTCGAACCTGCTCTTCGAGATGCAGACCGGATCGCACGAGCGCACCCTGGTGGCGCCGATCGCGCGCTCGTCGCTCCTCGTCGGCCGTGCACTCAAGGAGATGGTGCCGATCATCGTGCAGGCGGCCGTGATCGCGCTCGTCACGATCCCATTCGGCTTCGGCGTGAACCCGGCGGGCATGCTCGTGGGGTTGGTGCTCCTGGCGGTCTTCGGCCTCGGCTTCGGCTCGCTCAGCTACGCGCTGGCGCTCGTCAGCCGCAACCGCGACTGGATGTTCTGGGCCGTACAACAGGCCACGGTGTTCCCGCTCATGATCCTCTCCGGCATGCTGCTGCCGCTCGAGGGTGCGCCGGAGTGGATGAAGGTGGCCGCCGCGTTCAACCCGCTCAGCTACGTGGTGAGCGCCGAACGTGCGCTGTTCGCCGGCGACCTCGGCTCGCCGGCGGTACTGTGGGGCTTCGTCGCGGCGCTCGTCGTGGCGGCCGGGGGCTTGGCCGTGGGCATCCGCTCGATGGCGAAATCGCGCTGAAAGGAAAATGACCATGGACTGGAAGATCGAACTCGTCGCCGTCCCCGTGACTGACGTCGACCGCGCGAAGGCGTTCTACGTCGACCAGGTGGGCTTCGTCGCCGACCACGACCACGCCATCAGCGACGAGCTGCGTTTCGTGCAACTCACCCCGCCCGGCTCGGCCTGCTCGATCGTGATCGGCACGGGCATCACCGACATGGCGCCGGGGTCGCAGAAGGGCGTGCAGATGGTCGTGGCCGACGTCGACGCGGCCCGCGCCCACCTGGTGGCGCACGACGTGCCGGCCAGCGAGGTCGACGAGCAGCCGTGGGGTCGCTTCGTGTACTTCAGCGACCCCGACGGCAACACCTGGGCCCTGCAGCAGCTGCCCGAGTGGGCGCCCGCGAACCAGCAGGGCTGAGCCTCGCGCGACTGGTCGCGTCAGACCTCGTCGAAGCCTTCGGAGATGGCGTCGGCGAGGTCTTCGCGGTCTTCGAGCGGCAAGAAGGTGGCGGCGGCCGCGTTGAGCTGGAACACCTCGATGTCGGCCAGGTCGTAGCCGAACGCATCCGTCAGCAGCGCCAGTTCGCGGCTGATCGTGGTGTTGCTCATCAGCCGGTTGTCGGTGTTCACGGTCACCTGGAAGCCGAGCTGGTAGAGCAGGTCGAACGGATGATCGACCAGCTCGTCGCCCCAGGCGGCGATGGCGCCCGTCTGCAGGTTCGACGACGGCGAGAGCTCGAGCGCGATCTCGCGATCCTTCACCCACTGGCTGAGGAGGCCGAGCGAGACGTAGGTGTTCTCGTCGTCCTGCCGCTCGATCTCGATGTCCTCGGCGAGGCGCACTCCGTGCCCGAGCCGCAGCGCACGGCCGTGGAACAGGGCGCCACGGATGCTCTCGAGCCCGTCGGCCTCGCCGGCGTGCACGGTCACGGGGAAGAAGTTCTGCGCCAGGTAGTCGAAGGCGGCGAGCTGCTTGGCGGCCGGGAAGCCGAGCTCCGCGCCCGCGATGTCGAAGCCCACGACGCCACGGTCGCGGTGCCGCACGGCGAGCTCCGCGATCTCGAGACCGCGGTCAGCGTGCCGCATCGCCGTCACCAGCTGGCCGACGCGGATGCTCTGGCCCGCGTTCCGCGCATCCTCCACACCGAGCTCGATGCCCTCCTGCACGGCCTCGACCACCTCGTCGAGGCTGAGCCCCTGCGTGAGGTGCTGCTCGGGCGCCCAGCGCGCTTCGCCGTAGATCACGCCGTCGGCGGCGAGGTCGTTCACGAACTCACGGGCCACCCGGGTGAGGCCCTGACGGGTCTGCATGACCGCGATGGTGACGTCGAAGGTGGCGAGGTAGGTGGGCAGCGAGCCGGAGTCGGCGGAGTCTTCGAACCACTCGCCGAGCTCGATCGCGTCGGTCGAGGGCAGCTCGAGGCCGATCTCGTCGGCGAGCTCGATGATGGTGGCCGGCCGCAGCCCGCCGTCGAGGTGGTCGTGGAGGGACACTTTGGGGAGGGAGTTGAAGCTGATACCGGTTCCGGGGACGAGGTATTCCTCAGGCGCTGCAGTCATGCCCCCAGCCTAGGCTCTGGCCCCTCGTCGCGAGAGGTCAGAGCCCCAAGTTGGCGGCGATCTCGGCGGCGGCCGCTTCCGCCGCGTCCCGCACCCGATCCGTCGACAGCGCGCTGAGGCTCGTGGCCACGTAGGGCACGGTGAGCGCCGCGAGCGCCCGGCCGTCACGGCCGAGGATCGGGAACACCACGTCGGTGATGGAGGGCTGCAGCGGGTCGGCCCGCACGAGGAAGCCGTCGTGCCGGATGCGCGCGGCCGCTTCCTGGGCCGCACCCGGCTCGGCCGCATCCGTCGGCAGGTAGGCGGCGAACACGGCGCCGGTGGCCGTGGTCTCGAGCGGGAACATCGCGCCCACCCGCACGCGGAAGCCGAAGTCGCCGGGGCTCTCCACCTGCGCGATCACGCGCACCCGCCCCGCGTCGATCACGCTGAGGTTGCACGACTGGCCGGTCGCCTCCGCCAGCCGGCGCATCGGCGCGAGCGCGGCGGCGTCGAGCGAGCGCAGCGGCTCCTGACGGTGGGCGAGGTCGAACAGGCGCAGCGACAACGTGTAGCGGCCCGACTGCCGGTCGCGGTGCAGGTAGCCGCGGCGCTCGAGCGTGGTGAGCACTCGGAAGATCTGGCTCGCCGAGCGATCGGTCGCGCGCGCGATCTCGAGCTGACTGAGGCCGGTGCGCTCCTCGGCGAGCAGCTCGAGGATGTCGAGCGCCTTCTCGAGGGCCGGCACCGCGTACTCGGAGGCGGAGGTCACGCCATGAGTATTGCACAGGTGAAACTTGCTTTCATATATGCTCGGATGGTGCCTCAGAAGATCATCCTCGACTGCGACCCCGGCCACGACGACGCCATCGCGATGCTGCTCGCCCACGGGAATCCCGACATCGAGTTGCTCGCCGTCACCACCGTGGTGGGCAACCAGACGCTCGAGAAGGTCACCCGCAACGCGTTGTCGGTGGCCCGGGTGACCGGCATCACCGGCGTGCCGTTCGCGGCCGGCTGCCCGCGGCCGCTGGTGCGTCAGATCGAGGTGGCCCCCGACATCCACGGTGAATCGGGGCTCGACGGCCCGGCGCTGCCGGAGCCCGAGATCGAGTTGGATGCCCGTCACGCCGTCGACCTCATCATCGACACGATCATGGCGCACGAGCCCGGCACGGTCACCCTCGTGCCCACCGGCGGCCTCACGAACATCGCCCTCGCAGCGCGCAAGGAGCCGCGGATCGTGCCCCGGGTGAAGGAGGTGGTGCTGATGGGCGGCGGCTACCACGGCGGCAACTGGAGCGCGACGAGCGAGTTCAACATCATCATCGACCCCGAGGCCGCGCACATCGTGTTCGCCGAGGAGTGGCCGCTCACGATGGTGGGGCTCGACCTCACCCACCAGGCGCTGGCGACCCCGGATGTCGTGGAGCGCATCCGCTCGATCGGCACCGCGCCCGCGCAGTTCGTGCTGGAGCTGCTGGAGTTCTTCGGCGAGAGTTACCGCGAGGCACAGGGCTTCGAGCATCCGCCCGTGCACGACGCGTGCGCCGTGGCTCGGGTGATCGACCCCGCGGTCATGACCGTGCGGCGGGCGCCCCTCGCCGTCGAGCTCACCGGCACGCACACGCTCGGCATGACGGTCGCCGACTTCCGTGCACCGGCCCCCGACGACTGCCACACGCAGGTCGCGGTCGACCTCGACCACGGCCGGTTCTGGGGCCTGATCGTCGACGCGCTGGAACGCATCGGCTGAGCGGCACCCGGGCCGCGGCGCGATCCGCCCGCCGCGGCCCGAGTGACTGCACGCACTCGGACCACGGCGCACGGATCGCGCGCCGCTCGCGCGGATTCAGCCGCGCACGTCGTGGAGGTGGTGCACCGGGTCGTGCACCATGTACCTCGCCAGCGTATCCACGGTGAAACGCGATCCGTCGCCACGGAGGCCTCGGCGTTCCCACCCGTCGTCCGAACCGCCTCGAACGCCTGTGC
>BADC01000182.1 GCA_000333435.1 Corynebacterium-like bacterium B27
AGCCTGGTGGGTGGGAAGTGGACCACCTTCCGTGCCCTCTCCGAGCACCTCGCCAACGACACGCTGGCCCTTCTCGGCCGGCAGCGTACGGTGAGCACGACCGACCTCGCGATCGGCGGCGGCGTCGGCTACCCGCAGACGCCGGCCGCGGTGGCGAACTGGGTGAAGGCGCACGGGGCCGACCTCGGTGAGGAGCGGGCCCGCATCCTGCTCACGCGCTACGGCACCAATGCTGCCGCGGTGATCGACTTCATCCTGGCTCACCAGGATGCGACGACCGAAGCCACGACGGATGCCCCG
>BADC01000181.1 GCA_000333435.1 Corynebacterium-like bacterium B27
GCTGTTCATGGATCTCGAGTTGGGCCATCTTGCCGCGCTGAGCGCGGCGGTGCGCGAGGGCACGTTCGACGCGGCTGCCCGGGCGCTCAACATCACGCCTTCGGCCGTCAGTCAGCGCATCAAAGCGCTCGAGACGACGGTCGGGCGGGTGCTCCTGCAGCGGAGCAAGCCGGTGCGGGCGACGGAGTCGGGCACGGCGATCCTGCTGCTGGCGCGGCAGATCGAAGTGCTGGCCGACGATGCGGTTCGCGGCCTCGGCTCTGGGGCAGCCGCGGATGGCCAGTCGGGCGCGGTCGCCGGATGGGAAAGCACGCAGCCCATCCGTATGCCGATCGCTGTGAACGCCGATTCGCTCGCGACGTGGATTCTGCCGGCACTCGCTCCGCTGGCGGCAGAGATGGTGTTCGAGTTCCATCGGGAGGATCAGGCGCACACCACGACGTTGCTGCGAGAGGGAACCGTGATGGCCGCGATCACCGCCGTTGCGGAGCCGGTGCAGGGCTGCTCATCACGGCGGCTCGGCACCATGCGGTATCGCCCGATGGCCAGTCCCGGGTTCGCGGCCCGCTGGTTCGGCGGCGGCGTCACACCCGAGGCCCTCGCCGCTGCGCCGGTCGTCGTCTTCGATCGCCGCGACGACCTGCAGGACGAGTACCTCCGCGCCCGGACCTCGGGGCAGCACAGTCCGCCTCGCCACTTCGTCCCTGCATCCGGCGACTTCGTCGAGGCGGTACGGCTGGGTTTCGGCTGGGGCATGGTGCCCGACCTGCAGAGCGCCCTGGATGCTCCCGCCGCAGACCGTGCTCCGGCGGTAGTCGGTCCTCATACGCCGGGCCGCGCTGCCGTGGCCGGTCGTCCTCCCGCGCCAGGCGGCGCTCCCGCGCCGGGCCGCGCTCCCGCGGCGGGCCGTGTTCCGGCGGCTGACCCTGTTCCCGCTCTCGTCGAGCTCGACCCGGAGGGCGCCATCGACGTGCCCCTGTACTGGCAGCAATGGCAGCTGCACACGCCGTCGCTCGAGCGACTGGCCGCTGTCGTCGCGGAGGCCGCCCGGCGCACCCTGCGCTGATCCTGCGCGCACTCAGCCCTTCAGCATCCTCCAGACTCGATCTCGCGAGATCGGAAGCTCGTGCGGGCGCACGCCGGTCGCGCGCCGAACCGCATTCGCCAGCGCAGCCGCAACCGGGTTGTAGGGCGCTTCGCTCATCGACTTGGCACCGAACGGACCCACCTCGTCGTCCGTCTCGGCGAAGTAGACCTCGGTCTCGGGCACGTCGGCCAGTTGCGGCAGGTGATAGCTCCGGAAGACCTGGGTCGTCACGCGCCCCTGGTCGAGGATCATCTCCTCGTACAGCGCAGAACCGATGGCCTGGGCCACTCCACCTTCGATCTGCCCCCGCAACTGCTGTGGGTTCATCACGAAACCGGGATCGGCCGTCTGCACCGACTGCAGGATGCGCACCTCACCCGTCTCCGAGTTCACGGCGACCCGGAAGCCGTGCACGTTGAAGGCGAGCGACCGGCGCGACCCGTCTTCGGAGCCGTCGGCCGAGACGCTTCCGCCGCCGGCCGCCGCGATCTCCGCCAGCGTGATCAGCCGCTCGCCGACGCGCACACCGTCGGGCCCGAGCTCGCTCGGTTCAGCGGGGGCATCGACTCCGGCGAGTTCGGTGGCGATGCGGAGCAGCTCGGCCTTCAGCGCAGCGAGGCCGCGTGCACGGCCTTGCCCGCCACGACGATTCCCCCCGAAACCAAACGCACCCGTGTCATACCGCGCCGCATCCGTGTCGGATTGCCCCAGTCGCACCCGGTGAACGCCCGTGCCCAGCACGCTCGACGCGATCTGCGGTGGAAACGGTGCTCGTCCCGTTGCCGAATCAGGAGGTGCCGACGCCGATCAGGTACCCGCATCCAGCCTCCAGGGTAACCCCCCCTGCGAAAAGTGCCCGCGCGGCGGCAGCGTCGCGATCATGGTCGACGCCATCCCCTCACCGACCGACCACTCCTCGCCCGACGGCGGCAGCACGCCGTTGCCGCGGGCGAGGGCCTCCTGGGTGAGATCGAGGCACTGGTCGAGTCCGTAGCTGCCGAACACCAGATCACCGCCCTCGACGTGCGACGCGACCAGGGGCTCGCCCGGTCGGACGGCGTTGATCCGGCGCAGATCGAACGGATCGATGTCGAGCTCGTAGGCCAGTTCGTCCATCGCCGACTCGATGCCGAACACCACCTGGCCGAGGCCGTAACCGCGGAAGGCACCCGACGGGATGTTGTTCGTGTAGACGACCTCCGCGTCGACCTTCTTGTTCGGCGCGGTGTAGATGCTCACCGTCTCACCGACGCTGTGGAACATGACCCCGGGACCGTGATTGCCGTAGGCGCCCGTGTCGCTCAGCACATCGACCGCGATCGCGGTGAGCTTGCCGTCGCTCGTCGCGCCGAGCTCGACCGACACGCGCATCGGGTGCCGGCAGGGTGCCAGGGTGAACTCGTCGGTGCGGGTGAACTCGAACTGCACCGGCAGGCCGGTCTTCAGCACGGCGAGCGTCACCACGTCTTCGGTGAGGATCTCCTGCTTGCCGCCGAACCCACCGCCCACCCGCGCCGTGAAGACGCGGACCCGGTCGGCGTCGAGACCGAAGATATGACTGATCTCGTCGCGCACCAGGAACGGCACCTGCGAACTGGTGCGGAGCACGAGACGGCCGTCGTCGTCGATCCAGCCGATCGAGCCGTGGGTCTCGAGCGCGGCGTGGGAGACCCGATGGGTCTGCCAGGTGCCCGACACCCGCACGTCGGCCGTGCGCAGTCCCGCTTCGACCGACCCGATCTCGGTGTGCACCGAGGCGATCACGTTGCGCTCCGGCTCGGCCACTCTCGACTCGGCGGGCGACTTGTCGGCGTGCAGGAGCGGCGCGCCTGGCCGGCGGGCCTCTGCAGGATCGAAGACCGCGGGCAGCAGCTCGTACTCCACGTCGATCAGCCGGCATGCTTCCTCGGCGATCGCGATGGAATCGGCGACGACGGCGGCGATGCGCTGGCCACGGAACCGGACCACGGTATCGAACACCCGGGTGTCGTCGGGATCGTCGGTGCGGAACTCGTGCCGAGCCGTGGAGTAGAGGGTCTCCGGCGAATCGGCCGCCGTGAGCACCGCGTGCACGCCGGGCAGGGCCTCTGCGGCACTCGTGTCCATCGACACCACGCGAGCGTGCGCGTGCGGGCTCTGCAGCAGCTTGAGGTGCCGGACACCCGGCACCGCCACGTCGAGCGTGTACGGCTCGCGCCCGGTGACGATGCGCCGGCCCGCCGGGGCGCCGACCGACGTGCCGACGGTGAGTGGAGCCGCGCCCGACGCCGCCATGTCCGCGCGCGTCGCCCTGTCCGCCGACGACGCCGTGTCCGCTCGCGCCGCCGTGTCCGCGCGCCCGGTGCGCCGCACCTGGCCCGACCCGCCGCAGACACCCTCCCGGATCGAGTCCTCGATGGCGCGGTACCCGGTGCAGCGGCAGAGGTTGCCCTTCAGCAGGCGCGGCAGGTCGTCGAGTTGCTCCGGCTTCAGGGTGCTCGCCGTCACCACCATGCCGGCGGTGCAGAACCCGCACTGGAAACCCGCATTGTCGACGAAGCTCTGCTGAACGGCGCTCAGGTCGTCGGGATCGCCGAGCCCTGCCACCGTCGTGACCACCGAGTTCTCGGCGCGATAGGCCGGATAGATGCACGAGTGCACGGGTGTGCCGTCGACGATGACCGAGCAGGCGCCGCAGTCGCCCGAGTCACACCCCTTCTTCACGGCGAAATGACCCTGATCCCGGATGAAGGTGCGGAGGCACTGTCCGGGCGCCGGCTCCGCATCGAGCTGTTCACCGTTCATGACGAACTTCATCGCACGACCTCCGCAGTGTTCGCCGCGGCGGACGGAGCAGTCAGCTCCGCGAGGATCTCCTCCGCGAGCAGGCCCGACACCGATCGGCGCCAGTCGGCCGCCCCGTGCGGGTCGGTGAACCAGGTCGTGATGGCGTCGACGTCGGCTCGAAGGCGCCCCGCATCCGGGGCCTCCGGATAACGCAGCCGTTCGGGATGCACGGTCGCACCCGACACGGTGAGGGTGAACGCGCCGTCTCGGTCGAGGCGCCCGATGATGACCGCCCCCGAGCGGCCGAGCGGAGACAGGGCGATCTTGCGGTAGGCCGTGCGCGCCTCGAGGGAGGTGAGCGGCACCTCCAGGGCCCGCAGGATATCGCCGCTGCCGAGCATGTTGGTGCCGTTCCCCGTCACGAACGAGGCGACGGGAACACGTTCGTCACTTCCGTCGGCTCGCCACACGACGGCGACGGCATCGAGCGAGGAGAACAGCGACG
>BADC01000180.1 GCA_000333435.1 Corynebacterium-like bacterium B27
GAGAAGGGCGCGTGGCGGGTGCTCGAGGACAACGTGCGCGTACCGAGCGGCGTCTCCTACGTCATCTCGAATCGCCGCGTGATGGCACAGACCCTGCCGGAACTCTTCGTGTCGATGCGGGTGCGCCCGGTGGGCGACTACCCCAACAAGCTGCTTCAGGCGCTGCGCGCGTCGGCGCCGTCGGGCGTGGACGACCCGACCGTCGTGGTGCTCACCCCGGGTGTGTACAACTCGGCGTACTTCGAGCACACCCTGCTCGCCCGCCTCATGGGGGTCGAGCTCGTCGAGGGCCGCGACCTGTTCTGTTCGGGCGGCAAGGTGTGGATGCGCACCACGGCCGGCCCGACCCGTGTCGACGTCATCTACCGCCGTGTGGACGACGAGTTCATCGACCCGCTCCAGTTCCGCGCCGACTCGATGCTCGGCTCGCCCGGGCTCCTGCTCGCCGCCCGGCTCGGCAACGTGACCATCGCGAACGCGGTGGGCAACGGCGTGGCCGACGACAAGCTCGTTTACACGTACTTGCCCGACCTCATCCGCTACTACCTCGGCGAGGAAGCGATCATCCCGAATGTCGACACCTGGCGGCTCGAAGACCCGGGGGCGCTCGAGGAGGTGCTCGACCGGCTCGACGAACTCGTGGTGAAGCCCGTCGACGGCTCGGGCGGCAAAGGTCTCGTCGTGGGCCCCGACGCCTCCCCGAAGGAGCTCGAGACCCTGCGTGCTCGTCTCATCGACGACCCCCGCGGCTGGATCGCCCAGCCCGTGGTGCAGCTCTCCACCATCCCCACGCTGGTCGAGGAGGGCATGCGGCCCCGCCACGCCGATCTTCGACCCTTCGCCGTCAACGACGGCAGCGACATCTGGGTGCTGCCCGGTGGGCTGACCCGGGTGGCCCTGCCTGAGGGCCAACTCGTGGTGAACAGCTCGCAGGGAGGCGGATCGAAGGACACCTGGGTGGTGGGCCAGGACGTGCTCTCGTCGTCGGCCGACGGGCACAACATCCAAGGTCTCGTCGCCGAACAGGCCGCCAACACGCAGTCGATCACCATCGTGGGGCATCAGCCCGACCACTCGCCGGAGGATCGTCCGCGCAACCAGGATCAAGCGCAGCAACAGCA
>BADC01000179.1 GCA_000333435.1 Corynebacterium-like bacterium B27
GGCCACCGCCCTCGTGGTGATCGTGCTGGTGAAGATCGTGGCGCTCACCGTCGCGGCCGCCGCCGGCTTCCGCGGCGGCCGCATCTTCCCGGCCGTCTTCATCGGTACGGCGGTCGGCGTGCTGGCGAACGCGCTGCTGCCGGGCATCCCGGTCTCGCTCGCCATCGCCGCGGGAGTGCTCGGCATGGTGTTGGCGATCGCGCGCGACGGCTGGATCGCCCTGTTCATCGCGGCCGCCGTCACGGGCAGCGTCGTCGTGCTCCCGGTGCTCTGCGTCGCCATCCTGCCCACATGGCTCCTCGTCTCCCGCGCCCCTGAGATGATCGTGCACCCGACGGCACCGAACCCCGGGCCAACCTACCTCCCCGCATCCGGTACTGTCAGTCATTAGCAAGCATCAACGACCGGTCCGGGGGGACCAAGGGGGAAACGGACGTGCTCTCGGTGTAGGCGCCGTTCGAGTTGACGTCGGCCACCGGCGTCACGTTCATCTGCAACTCGGTGTCGCTGAGCGCGGCGGTGGGCCGGGGACCGGTGTCGATGATGGCGCCCTCGTTGGGCTTCCAGGAGTCGGCGGCCGACTTCGTGAGGTAGCGGCGCGCGATCTGGTAGTCGTCCTGCGGGCTCTTCGCGGCGAGGATGAAGCCGTTGAGGATCTCTTGCTGCGTCGCCCCCTTAACGGGGTCGGCGGCGAGGAAGATGACGTCGATGTCGTCGTCGGTGCCGATGGCGTCACCGGCTTCCACCGGCCCCGAGCGCGGGATGCCGCTGCACGCCGCCAACCCCGCGAGCAGCAGCACTCCGAACAGGGCGAGCGCGCTGGTGAGCAGACGCCTAAGCATGGTCCACCCCCGCGGGCGGCCGCAGCTCGGCGACGGCGGGTGCCGGACCGAACGCGTCCTGGGGCTGCAGTGGCAGCGGCGACTCCCCCACCGGCTCCGACTGCACCCGGGGCAGCGTGAGCCGGAAGCAGCTGCCCGCCCCAGGCCGCGACCACACCTCCAGGGCCCCGCCGTGCAGGGTGGCGTCTTCGAGCGAGATCGCAAGGCCGAGGCCAGTGCCGCCGATGGTGCGCTTCCGCGAAGGATCGGCCCGCCAGAAGCGGTCGAACACCCGCTCGGCCTCGGCCTCGCTCATGCCGCTGCCGTAGTCGCGCACGGAGAGCGCGACCGCGTGCTGGTCGCTGTCGACGCTCACCACGATCGGCTTGCCCTCCCCGTGCTCGATGGCGTTGCCGAGCAGGTTGCGCACGATCCGACGGATGCGCCGCCCGTCGACCTCGGCCTCGAAATAGCCGCCGGGTGCCACCAGCCGCAGCTGAGAGCCCGCCTTCTCGGCCAGTGACTGCATCTGGTCGATCGCGTCCTCGGCCAGACGCACGAGGTTCGTCGGCTCGGTGTCCAGGTGCGCCGATCCCGCGTCGAACCGGCTGATCTCGAGCAGGTCGCTGAGAAGCAGCTCGAACCGCTCGGTCTGCGTGTGCAGCAGCTCGGCAGTGCGCCCCGTGGCCGGCGGGAAGGATTCGCGCTGATCGTAGAGCACGTCGCCGGCCAGGCGGATGGTGGTGAGGGGCGTGCGCAGCTCGTGCGAGACATCCGACACGAACCGCTGCTGCACTTGCGAGAGTTCGGCGAGCTGGGTGATCTGGGACTGCATGCTGTCGGCCATACCGTTGAACGAGCGGGCGAGCGTGGAGATGACGTCTTCACCGCGCTCCGGGATGCGCACCTCGAGCTGTCCTGCCGCCAGCTTCTCGCTCGTGTCGGCCGCCACCCGGATCGGGCGCACCACGATCCGGACGATGAGCCCCGCCACCAGCCCGATCAGGATGACCAGGGCCAGCCCGCGAGCCACAGCGTCTGCTGCACGAACACGAGTGTCTGCTCGGCCTCCGCGAGGTTGTAGCCGATGTAGAGCTCGAAGCTGCCGGCGCCCGGAATGGTGAGCGGGGAGCCGACGATGATGCCCGGGTCGGTGCCTCCGCCCTCATTGGCCAGCGGGACGGACTGCCAGTACTGCTGCACGCCGTCGGGATCACTGGTGACCTCGTCACGGAGCTCGTCGCTGATCACCCCGTCGGAGGCGAGTTCCGGGCTCGCGAACGAGAGCACGGTGGTGGAGTTCGTCGTCTCCCCCGGCGTGGCGTAGAGCGCGATCAGGCGGCTCGACGACGAGGCGATGATGGCCGACTTGGCCGAGCTCAACAGGGAGATGGTGGAGGCCTCACCCGACGCATCCGCTGAGTCGAAGATGCTCTGGGCCGCCGTGGCCGCGTTCTTCGACTCGATCAGCACCTGGTTCAGCCGGGACTGGAAGAGGTCGTTGCCGATGGAGATCGACATGTACGTTCCTGTGGCCACCACGGCGATGGCCGAGAGGCCGACGGTGATCACCACCGTGCGGAACTGCAGCGATCGCCGCCATGCGCCCACCACCCGTCGGGGCCAGGCACGCCAGTCACGCGCGGCGGTGAGCAGCGTGGGACCGAGACGTGTCCTCCGTGCTCCGGGCGACGAGGTCATGGGGTGGCGGCGTCAGTCAGGCGGTGCCGGCGCGGTAGCCCACGCCCCGCACCGTCATCACGATCTTGGGGTTGTCGGGGTCTTCCTCCACCTTCGCGCGCAGGCGCTGCACGTGCACGTTCACGAGGCGCGTGTCGGCCTTGTAGTGGTAGCCCCAGACCTGCTCGAGCAGCATCTCGCGGGTGAACACCTGCTGCGGCTTCGTGGCGAGGGCCAGCAGGAGGTCGAACTCCAGCGGCGTGAGGTTGATGCGCTCGTCGCTCCGCTTCACTTCGTGGCCCGCGACATCGAGCCGCAGGTCGCCGATCTGCAGCACCTCGGGCGTGTTCTCGGGCGTCGGGCGCAGGCGGGTGCGGATGCGCGCCACCAGCTCCTTCGGATTGAACGGCTTCACGACGTAGTCGTCGGCACCGGATTCGAGGCCCTTCACCACGTCGGAGGTGTCGGTGCGGGCGGTCAGCATGATGATGGGGGTGCCCGATTCGGCCCGGATGAGGCCGCACACCTCGATGCCGTCGAGCCCCGGGAGCATCAGGTCGAGCAGCACGAGGTCGGGACGCGTCTCCCGGAAGGCGGCGAGCGCCTCGGACCCGTCTGCGCAGAACACGGGCTCGAAGCCGTCGGAACGCAGCACGATGCCGATCATCTCGGCCAGGGCGGTGTCGTCGTCGACAACGAGGATGCGTGGGTCCATGTGCTGATTCTTCCGCTTCCACCGGACGGATCACGTGCACCGTTGCCGCGCATCCGCCGATTCAGGCTGTCATTGCGACAAGAGTAGTCGAGCCTGCCTGCGGCCTTCTCGACGGATGCCGAGAAAACTCTGAAGGAGTATGGAAGCATGGACGGGGTACGGCGGGTCGGGACACCAGTGCTGGGGGTTGGAAGACAGCGATGAGCGAGAACGACAGCTGGGCGCCGCCGGGCGAAGGGGCAGCGCGCCCCGAGGAGCAGCCGCAGCCGCAGCCCGCGCCGGCCGCCCCCGCGCCGGCCGCGCCCCAGTACGGGCAGTACCCACCGCCACCGCCGCCCCAGTACGGGCAGTACCCACCCCCGCAGCCGCAACCGCAGTACGGGCAATACGCTCCGCCACCGCAGTACGGGCAGTATGCGCCGCAGCCCACGTACGGGCAGTACCCACCGCCCCCGCCCCAGTACGGGCAATACGCGCCACCGCCGCCGCCCCAGTACGGGCAGTACGCCGCCCCCGGCGCCACGCCGTACTGGGCGCAGCAGCCCGCGGGCTACGCCGCGCCCGGCCCCACCGGCTGGGCGCCGCCGCCCAAGCCCGGCCTCATCCCGCTCCGGCCGCTCGGCTTCGGCACCCTGATGGGCGCACCGTTCCAGGTGGTGCGCCGCAACCCCAAGGCCACCTTCGGCAGCGGCCTCATCGTGCAGGTCGTCATCGGCCTCGTCACCGTCCTGTTCGTCGGCGCAGCGGCCTTCTGGGCCATCCAGCGGAGCATCTCGGCGAGCTCGGCCGATCAGGACACCGTGGCCGCCGGCAGCATCGCCATCGTCTTCCTCTCCTTCCTCATCCCGCTCGCCCTCACCCTGTTCGGCTCCGCGCTGCTCCAGGCCGTGCTCGTGGTGGAGGTGGCGCGCGCCACGCTCGGTGAGAAGCGACGCCTCGGCGAGCTGTGGAAGGCCGCGTTCCGGCGCATCCTCCCCCTCACCGGCTGGTACGCGCTGGTCGCGGCCGCGGTCGTCGTCGACGTGGGGCTCGTCGTGCTCATCATCATCGGCGCGACGATGCTGGGCCAGCCCGGTGTCGTGCTCGCCGTGGTGGCCGGCATCCTGCTCTCCCTGGGCTCCATCGTGCTCGGCGTCTGGCTCGGCACCAAGCTCGCCCTCGTGCCCTGCGTGATCGTGCTCGAGCGCATGGGCGTGTTCGCCGCCATCCGGCGTTCCTGGCGGCTCACCAAGGGCAACTTCTGGCGCACCTTCGGCGTCATCGCGCTCGTCTACGTCATCCTGTACTTCGCGTCGCAACTGCTCTCGGTGCCGTTCTCGTTCCTCATGCCGATCGCGATCGGCCTGATCGACCCGAACAACACCGGATCCGGGCTCATCGGCGCGGGCGTGCTCTACCTGCTCTTCCTCGCCTTCACGGTCGTGTTGAGTGCCCTGACCAGCGTCGTGCAGGCGGCGACGGTCGCCGTCGTCTACATCGATCTGCGGATGCGCACCGAGGGCCTCGACATCGAGCTCGCCCGGTTCGTGGAGTCGCGCCAGGTCGGCGACGACTCCTGGCCCGACCCCTACCTGCCGCAGCGACGCGGATGACGACACCGATCGGAGCCGTCGCGCTGGTGACCGACATCCCCGTCGAGCCCGGCGCCGACGAAGCACGCCAGTGGCTGATCGACGAGCTGAGCAAGCCGCCGTACCAGGCTGCACGGCCCACCTGGTTCGATCAGCTGTCCCAGGCGTTCGGCGACTGGCTCGACTCGTTGCGCGTGCCCGACGGCTCCGGACTCAGCGGTCTCGTGCCGCTCGCGATCGTGGTCGGCATCGTGATCGTGATCGTCGTCGCGTTCCTGGTGTTCGGGCGGCCTCGGCTGAACCGGCGGAGCCAGGTGGAGCCGGGCGCCCTGTTCGGCGCCGACGACACCCGCTCGGCCGCCGAGCTGCGCGCCTCGGCGGCACGTGCCGCCGAACGCGGCGACTTCGCCGTGGCGGTGCAGGAGGCGTTCCGCGCCCTGGCCCGGCAACTCGCCGAACGCACCATCGTCACGACCTCGCCCGGCACCACCGCGCACGAGTTCGCCGTGCGGGCGGGGGCGGCGTTCCCGCCCCGGCGCGACGAGCTCGCCTCCTGCGCCCGTCTGTTCGACGGCGTGCGCTATCTCGACGAACCCGGCACCCGCGAGGGCTACGACCGCGTCACGGTCCTCGACCGGCGGATGCAGTCCGAGCGACCCGAGGCACTCGAGCGCATCGAGGGCGTGGTGCTGCGGTGACCCAGACCTCTCCCGCCGTGCGCGACGCCCCCGCCGAGACGCCGCGCCTGCGCACCACGCTCCGGCGTCGGCTGTTCTGGATCGTCGTGGTGGTGATCGCGGTGCTCGCCGCGGTCGCGACGGTGCTGGCCACCGCATCCGGCATCCCCGACACGAACCGCTACTCCATCGGCAATGCCGGCCCGTCCGGCAGCCGCGCCGTGGCCGAGGTGCTGCGCGCCCAAGGCGTCGACGTGGTGGCGGCCGGCAGCCTCGACGAGGCCCGCGCGGCGGCGGGCGACGACAGCACCGTGCTGTTCACCGATCCGTTCGGCTTCCTCGACTCCGACGGCCTCGACGAACTCGCCGGCCTCGGCACCGACCTCGTGCTCGTCGAGCCCGGCACCGACGAACTCGACGCGCTCGCGCCCGGCATCGCGAACGCCGGCGCGGCCGAGGAGGCCGGCTCGGTGGCGGCGGGCTCCGCCTGCGGAGTTCCGGCCGCCCAGCGCGCCGGCAGCATCTCCCAGCCCACCTGGACCTACCGCGTGCTCGAGGGCCCCCAGTCCAGCGCTGCTTCCGTGTGCTTCCGGTCGTACGACGACGCATACGCCCTCGTACAGCGGCCACGCGCGGGCGGCACCGCCGACGCGGCCGGCACCGTCACCGTGCTCGGCGCCGGCGATGCCCTCACCAACGAGTTCGCGGCGACCGACGGCAACGCCGCGCTCGCGCTCGGCCTACTCGGCGCCCACCGCACCCTGGTCTGGTACATCCCGGGCCCCGACGACCTGCCCGACGGCGGCGGGGCCGCCACGATCGGCGAGCTCACTCCGGGCTGGGTCACCCCGGTCATCCTGCTGCTCATCCTCGTCACGGTCGCCGCCGGCATCTGGCGCGGCCGGCGCTTCGGCGCGGTGGTGGTGGAGAACCTGCCCGTCACCGTCCGCGCGAGCGAGACCATGGAGGGCCGCGCCCGCCTCTACGCCCGGCAGGGTGCGCACGCCCGGGCGCTCGACGCCCTGCGGATCGGCACCATCTCGCGGCTGACGACGGCCCTCGCGTTGCCGCGGCACGCATCCGTCGCCGATGTCAGCCGGGCGGTCGCCGCCGTGACCGGGCGCAACGTCGACGAGGTGCACGACACCCTCGTGGGCGCCATGCCGCGCGACGAGGCCGAGCTCCTCGCGCTCTCCGACCGCCTGCTCGTGCTCGAGCAGGACGTGCACCGCGCGACCGACGTGCGCTGAGCCGCCCCTGAGACTCGCATCACTTCTTCGAACCGAGAGAGGAACACCGGATGACCGACCAGCCGCAGCCCGCAGCCGCGCCCGACTCCGCCGCCACGCCGACCGCCGATGAGCTCCGTCAGGCGCTCGCCCGCGTGCGCACCGAGGTGGGCAAGGCGGTGGTGGGGCAGGACGGGGCCGTCACCGGGCTCATCATCGCCCTGCTCGCCCGCGGGCACGTGCTGCTCGAGGGCGTGCCCGGCGTGGCGAAGACGCTGCTCGTGCGGAGCCTCAGCCAGGCTCTCAGCCTCGACACCAAGCGGGTGCAGTTCACGCCCGACCTGATGCCGGGAGACGTCACCGGGTCGCTCATCTACGACGCGAAGGCGGGCGAGTTCTCGTTCCGGCAGGGGCCGGTTTTCACGAACATCCTGCTCGCCGACGAGATCAACCGCACGCCACCGAAGACCCAGTCGGCACTGCTCGAGGCGATGGAGGAGCGGCAGGTCAGCGCCGACGGCGTGACCCGCAAGCTCCCCGACCCGTTCCTCGTGGCGGCCACCCAGAACCCCATCGAGTACGAGGGCACCTACACACTGCCCGAGGCGCAGCTCGACCGCTTCCTCGTGAAGCTCGTGCTCGACCTGCCCGAGCGGGACACCGAGGTGGCCGTGCTCACGCGGCATGCCGCCGGCTTCAATCCGCGCGACCTCACCGCGGCCGGGGTGACCCCGGTGCTCGACGCCCGGCTGCTGACGCTGGCGCAGCAGGCGGTCACGGCCGTGCAGGCCTCGCCCGACGTGCTCGCGTACATGGTCGACCTCGCGCGCGCGACGCGGCAGAGCCCGTCGGTGAAGCTCGGCGTGTCGCCCCGCGGCAGCACCGCCCTGCTCGCCGCGTCGAAGGCCTGGGCCTGGCTCAACGGCTACCCGGGCGTGACGCCCGACCACGTGCAGGCGATGGTGCTGCCGGTGCTCCGGCACCGCATCCAGCTGCGGCCCGAGGCGGAGCTCGAGGGTGTCTCGGTCGACGCCATCCTGCGGTCGATCCTCACCCAGGTGCGAGTGCCGATCTGATGCGGGCGCACTCGTGAGTCTGTCGGGACGGCTGGTCGCGCTCCTGGCGCTCGGCGTGATCCCGGTGGTGGTCATCGGCGAGATCTACGACGCCGCCTACGCCGCCCTGCTGGGCTGGATCGGCTTCGTCGTGCTCCTCGTCGTGATCGACCTCGTCGCGGCGGCGTCACCGCGGCGCGTCGCGATCGAGCGGGCGCTGCCGGCGCGGGTGCGCCTGGGTGAGACGGTCACGAGCACGCTGTACCTCACCAACACGGGGTCACGGATGCTGCGGGGCATCGTGCGCGACGCCTGGCAGCCCTCGGCGGGGCCGGCCTCCGCACGGGCACGCGTGAGCATCCCGCGCGGCGAACGACGCGCCGTCAGCACGACCCTCACCCCGTTCCGCCGGGGCGAACGCCGCACCGCACGCGTGACCATCCGCTCGTTCGGGCCGCTCGGGCTCGCGGCGCGGCAGGCGACCCTGGTGGCCGAGGGGCACATCCGGGTGCTCCCCCCGTTCAACGCGCGCAAGCACCTGCCCTCACGCCTGGCGCGGCTGCGGGAGCTCGACGGGCGCACGAGCGTGATGATCCGAGGTCAGGGCACCGAGTTCGACAGCCTGCGCGAGTACGTGCGCGGCGACGACGTGCGCTCGATCGACTGGCGCGCCACCGCGCGGCACAGCGATGTGATGGTGCGCACGTGGCGGCCGGAGCGCGACCGGCGCGTGGTGATCGTGATCGACACCGGGCGCACGCAGGCGGCGCGCATCGACGACGAACCGCGTATCGACACCGCGTTCGAGAGCGCGCTGCTGCTCGCAGCCCTCGCCACACGGGCGGGCGACCGGGTCGACCTGGTGCTCTACGACCGGCGGCTGCGCGGGCGGGTGCACGGCGCATCCGGGCCGGAGCTGCTCTCGCGCATGGTCGACGTGATGGCGCCGATCGAGCCCGACCTGATCGAGATGGACTGGACGGCGGTGCCCGGGCTGGTGCGCCAGGTCACCACCCAGCGCTCCCTGGTCGTGCTCGCG
>BADC01000178.1 GCA_000333435.1 Corynebacterium-like bacterium B27
GCCGACTCCGTCTCACTGCGGTGGATGCGCACACCGGCGCGCCGCTCGAATTCGATCGGCACAGCGGCGTCACCTTGGCGGAGGCCGTGGCCGCGAGCTGCGCGGGCGGATTCGCGTTCCGGATCGCCGACGGACCCTCGGCCGGGCGGTACATCGACGGCGGCTACCGGCGGTCGAGCGAGAACGCCGACCTCGCGGCCGGGGCGCGGCGGGTGCTCGTGCTCTCGCCGCTCGGCGGGCGCACGCTGCTGCCGGCGTCGTGGGGTGCGGAGCTCGCGGTGCAGGCCGAGGAGCTGCGGGCCGGCGGCAGTTCGGTGGAGACCGTGCTGCCCGATGCGGCGTCGCTCGAGGCGTTCGGCGGGAACATGATGAACCTCGCCGCCCGCCCCGCCTCCGCCCGAGCGGGCTTCGCTCAGGGCCGCGCTCTGGCGCCGGCCCTCGCGCCCTTCTGGCGCTGACCCTCCCGCGACCCGCACTCCCGCGAGGAAGCGCCAAGTGCGACTTGGCGCGAACCAAGGCGACACTTGGCGCTACCTCGCGGGCTAGTGGGCGAGGAGCATGAGGAGGAACTGCGCGATGGTTGCCGTGGCGGTAAGAAAGGAGTGCCGCATGCGCTCCCCGCGGCGGCGCGCCACCACGGCGAGGGCCGCGCGCGCGAGCAGCCAGGCAGAGAGCACCACGACCGGACTCGTCACGAGCTCGAACAGGTTCGTCGGCCCGGCCATGTGGTGTGCGGCCACGGTGAGCGGATGCGCGACAGGCGGCGCGCCCGCCAGAGCACCGAGAGTGAGGGCGACCATCGCCCAGAGGTCCGTGATCGCCTCCCGCGCCCACACCTCGGTGCGGGCCAAACGCCCGAGTGCGATCGCTCCGGCGAGAAGACCCACCACCGCCGGGAGTGCTGCGCCCGGAATCACGAGGGCCGCCGCCATCCCGACCACCATCACCCCGTGTGCTCCCCATTCTCGCCACCGACGGGTCATCCGAACGTCCACTACGCGGCGCGTGGGACGCACAATGACTTCTCGAGAGGGGAGCGCCCGGGGCCGGAGCGGAAGGGAGGTCATCGGCAGAAGCTCAGGGGGCTGGGGTCGCGGAGCCGCGAGCAGCGGGGGCGCCCACGAGGCGCGCGGCCAGCTCGGTCGCGCCGGCGACGGGCGGCCGATCGAGGAGGCGCACGGTGAGGCGGCTGTGGGCTGCCGTGACGAGGGCCGCCGTGCGCTCGAACAGCACGGGCTGCGCCGAGATCACCGAGCCCGCCGCCACCACCTCGGTGCCGACCGCGCCGTGCGCGAGCAGCTGCAGCACGAGGCGCGCGAGGTGCTGGGCGGCGCCCTCGATCACGATCTGCGCCTCGAGCGAGCCCGCCTGCGCCGCGTCGAACACGACGGGTGCGTGCGGGCCCCAGTTCTCCGTGGTCGGGTCGTCGTTGACCGCCCGGGCGAGGCGCTCGGCATCCGTCACGCCGAAGCTCGTGAGCAGGGCAGCGAGCAGGCCGTCGTCGGGGAAGCCGTCGTCGTGGCGCAGGAGCGCACGCTTCGCCGCCTCGCGCACGATGCCGGCGGCGCCCGCGTCGTCGCCGATCACCGAACCCCAGCCGCCCGCGGCGAGGAGGTCGCCCTCGGCGTTCCACCCCACCCCGATCGCGCCGGGCCCG
>BADC01000177.1 GCA_000333435.1 Corynebacterium-like bacterium B27
CGCCGTGCCACCCCAGACGATGTTCTGCGGGGTGCGGCGCTTCAGCACGAGCGTGTAGAGCAGCACGTAGATGAGGATCGCGAGCAGCGACAAGGATGCGGCGAGCAGGTTCGTGAACACGGCCAGCCACACGATCGAGACGACGCCGATGGTCCAGGCGAACACGAGCGCCTCGCGGTCGGAGAGCACGCCGGTGACGAGCGGCCGCTTCGAGGTGCGGTTCATCACGCGGTCGATGTCGCGGTCGAAGTAGCAGTTGAAGGCGCCGGCGCTGCCGGCCGAGAGCGCTCCGCCGATGAGGGTGGCGAACACCAGCCAGAGGTTCGGGATACCGCCCTGCGCCAGGATCATGACGGGAACGGTGGTGACCAGGAGCAGTTCGATCACCCGCGGTTTGGTGAGCGCGAAGTACGCCTTCACCTTCTCCGACGGGCTGATTCGCCGCTGCTCGACCCGGCCGTCAACCGCTACGTCCATTACTCCTCATTACGTGCCCGTAGGTGAACCCCTGGCCAAGTCTATTCGATGGCGGGCGGCGGCCCTGCCCACGCCCGTATGATTGACGCGGACGATTCCCTGACGGGAATCACAATCGAGAAGGGTCATATACCTCGTGGCGACACTCCAATGGGAACCCATTGACGACAAAGCAGTGAAGACGGTCAAAGTCCTGGCGGCGGACGCCGTCGAGAAGGTCGGAAACGGGCACCCCGGCACCGCCATCAGCCTGGCACCGGCCGCGTACCTGCTCTTCCAGAAGGTCATGCGCAAAGACCCGAAAGACCAGCACTGGCTCGGTCGCGACCGCTTCATCCTCTCGGTCGGCCACTCCTCTCTCACCCAGTACATCCAGCTCTACCTGGGCGGCTACGGCCTCGAGCTCTCCGACATCGAGGCGCTGCGCACCTGGGGTTCGCTGACCCCCGGTCACCCCGAGTACGGCCACACCGACGGCGTGGAGATCACCACCGGCCCGCTCGGCCAGGGCCTGTCGTCGGCCGTGGGCTTCGCCTACGCCCAGCGCTTCGAGCGCGGTCTCTTCGACCCGGAAGCCGAGCAGGGCCAGAGCCCGTTCGACCACCACGTCTACTTCATCGCCGGCGACGGCGACCTCGAAGAGGGCGTCACGAGCGAGGCCTCCTCGCTCGCCGGCCACCAGCAGCTCGGCAACCTGATCGGAATCTACGACTCCAACCAGATCTCGATCGAGGACGACACGAACATCGCGTTCACCGAAGACGTGAAGGCCCGCTACGAGGCCTACCACTGGCACGTGCAGGTGGTCGACTGGAAGAGCACCGGCGAGTACGTCGAAGACGTGCAGGCGCTGAACGACGCCATCGAGGCCGCGAAGGCCGAGACGAGCAAGCCGTCGCTCATCATCCTCAAGACCATCATCGGCTGGCCCAGCCCGAAGAAGCAGAACACCGGCAAGATCCACGGCTCGGCACTCGGCGCCGACGAGCTGCGGGGCCTCAAGGAGGTGCTCGGCTTCGACCCCGAGAAGAGCTTCCAGGTCGACGACGACGTGATCGAGCACACCCGCAAGGCCATCGCCCGCGGTTCGGAGCTCCGTGCCGAGTGGCAGAAGGGCTTCGACGCCTGGGCCGAGGCCAACCCCGAGAAGAAGGCGCTGCTCGACCGGCTCGAGGCGGGCGAACTGCCCGACGGCCTCGAGGATGCCCTGCCCGTCTTCGAGGCCGGCAAGGACGTGTCGACGCGGGCCGCCTCGGGCAAGGTCATCAACGCCCTCGCTCCCCTGCTGCCCGAGTTCTGGGGCGGCTCGGCCGACCTGGCCGAGTCGAACAACACCACCATCGAGTCGGCGGCGTCGTTCGTGCCCGCCGTGCACTCCACCCACGAGTGGACGGGCAGCCCCTACGGTCGCGTGCTGCACTTCGGCATCCGCGAGCACGCGATGGCGCGT
>BADC01000176.1 GCA_000333435.1 Corynebacterium-like bacterium B27
CGCGCCGGCCGGTTCAGCCCGGCACGGACGACGTGCAGATCGGATTCGATCCGGCGTACGACTCCGACTTCTTCGGCGGGCAGATGGCCGACGTGATGCTGTCCTCGACCGCGCTCAGCGCCGCCGACGTCGCGGCCATCTACGAGCAGGTCACCGGCACCGCTGCTGCGGGCGGATGACGGGCCGGACGCGACCTCCGCGGACCCGTGCCGCGATTGGCGGCGGTGCGGTGATGCTGTCCGTGTCCCTGCTGTTCGCGGGATGCGCTGCTCCGACGGCGCCGACGGCGGCGACAGCTCCGGCGGCGCCGACGGCATCGCCCGGCGTCGTGCCTGCCGGATGCGGGTCCCGCACCGACACGGCAGCGTGGCCGCTCGCGGCGCTCGACCTCCCCGCGCTCGACCGGGCGGCCGGTGCGGGTGTGACGGTCGCCGTGATCGACTCGGGTCTGGTGCCGGGCATCCTGCCGGAGTCGGTGATCGCATCCGGCAGCCGGTCGCTGGTCGACGGCGAGCCACTCGACGCCGACGGGGGACACGGTTCGCACATGGCGGAACTGGTGCATGAGGTCGCGCCGGAGGCGAGCATCCTGGTGTTGAAAGCGCTCGACCGGTCCGGGCACGGGACCGAGGCGACGATCGCCGAGGCGGTGGCCGGTGCGGCCGCATCGTCGGCCGACGTCATCCTGCTCAGTCTCGAGAGCGGCGGCGGCGACGCCGCGCTGGAGGCGGCGCTCAGCACGGCGGTCGACAGCGGTGCTGTCCTCGTGATCGCCGCCGGAAACCAGCAGCTCGATCTCGACCGATTTCCGCGCTACCCCGCCGGCTACGACCTTCCGGGCGCTCTCGTCGTGGCGGCGGTGGACGACGATGGGTCGATCGGAGGCTCGTCGAATTGGGGGGCGTCGACGGTTGCTGTCGCGGCTCCAGGAGTCGACGTCCCCGTCACGGCGGTCGGGGCCGGCTCGGGTACCATCTCGGGGTCGTCGCCCGCAGCGGCCCTGGCCGCGGGTGTCGTTGCGTTGACCCTCGACGGGGAGTCCCCGCGAGCGGTGGTCGACCGGCTCTCGGCGACGGCCCGCCAGCACTCCGGCCTCACCGACCGCGTGCGCAGCGGCGGCATCATCGACGCCTCCGCCGCCCTCGGCTGCGGCTGACACCGTCGTACCCGGGGCACCCATGCGACAGGGCCGCACCCCGGGAGGAGTGCGGCCCTGTCGTCGGAGCAGGCGGGATCAGACGCCGTAGTAGAGCTCGTACTCGAACGGGTGCGGGCGCTGGGCGATCGGCTTGATCTCGTTCTCCCGCTTGTACGAGATCCAGGTCTCGATCAGGTCGGGGGTGAAGACGTTGCCCTTGGTGAGGAACTCGTGGTCGGCCTCGAGCGCGTCGAGAGCCTCGCCGAGCGAGCCCGGAACCTGGGGGATGTTCTTGGCCTCCTCGGGCGGCAGCTCGTAGAGGTCCTTGTCGACGGGCTCGTGCGGCTCGATGCGGTTCTGGATGCCGTCGAGGCCCGCCATGAGCTGGGCCGCGAAGGCGAGGTACGGGTTGCCCGAGGCATCCGGAGCACGGAACTCGATGCGCTTGGCCTTCGGGTTCGTGCCCGTGATCGGGATGCGGATCGAGGCGGAGCGGTTACCGGCCGAGTAGACCAGGTTGACGGGGGCCTCGAAGCCGGGAACCAGACGGTGGTACGAGTTCACGGTCGGGTTGGTGAAGGCGAGCACCGCGGGGGCGTGCTTCAGCAGACCGCCGATGTACCAGCGTGCGAGGTCGGAGAGGCCACCGTAGCCGGCCTCGTCGTAGAACAGCGGCGAGCCGTCGTTCCAGAGCGACTGGTGGGTGTGCATGCCCGAGCCGTTGTCGCCGAACAGCGGCTTCGGCATGAAGGTCGCGGTCTTGCCCCAGAGGTTCGCCGTGTTCTTGACGATGTACTTGAACTTCAGGATGTCGTCGGCCGCGTGCACCATGGTGTCGAAGCGGTAGTTGATCTCGCCCTGACCGGCGGTGCCCACCTCGTGGTGCGCGCGCTCGAGGATGAGCCCGGCGTCGATCAGCTTCAGCGAGATGTCGTCGCGCAGGTCGGCGTGCTGGTCGACGGGGGAGACGGGGAAGTAGCCGCCCTTGTAGGGGGTCTTGTTGGCGAGGTTGCCGCCCTCTTCGACGCGGCCCGTGTTCCAGGCGGCCTCGGAGGAGTCGACGGAGTAGAAGGAGGAGTTCTGCTTCACCTCGTAGCGCACGTCGTCGAAGATGTAGAACTCGGCCTCGGGCGCGAAGAACGCGGTGTCGGCGATGCCGGTCGACGCGAGGTACTTCTCGGCCTTCTTGGCCACCTGACGCGGGTCGCGCGAGTAGATCTCGCCGTTGCGCGGGTTGTAGATGTCGAAGACGAGGATGAGGGTGCGCTCGGCGCGGAACGGGTCGATGTAAGCCGTGGAGACATCGGGGATGAGCTGCATGTCGGACTCGTGGATCGACGCGAAACCGCGGATCGAGGAGCCGTCGAAGAGCTGACCGACGGCGAAGAACTCTTCGTCGACCGTGGAGGCGGGGATGTTGAAGTGCTGCTGCACACCGGGAAGGTCGGTGAAGCGGATATCAAGGAACTTGACGTCGGTGTCCTTGATGAACTTGAGCACCTCGGAAGAGTCACTGAACATGTGAGGAATCTCCAAATGGCTTGGTACAGAAAGCAGCTGCAGATGCAGCCACCGCCACCCTAGGGGCCCGCCATTACCCGGCGGTGTCACCGATGTTTCGGGGATGTTACGGACTTTCCACAGGGCGCCCGGTTCGTCCGGTTCGTGCGCTCAGTTCACCGTTTGACGAGCACCGTGCCCGCGAACACGTCGTGCAGGCCACGCTGGTCGGAGTCCCAGATGAGGGCGGGGATGACCAGCATGAGCAGCAGCGTGCGAAGGATCGGCCGCCACCAGCCCGCGTAGGCGCCGTTCAGGCGCACCACGCGCAGACCGAGCA
>BADC01000175.1 GCA_000333435.1 Corynebacterium-like bacterium B27
TGCTGGACTGTGGGTCACCATGTCCGCCGCGCTGGCGGGCAACTCCTCGTTCGCGCTCGCGGGGGTGCCCACGGTGGTGCCGTGGCTCGGCATCCTGCTCGGTGTGGGCTTCTTCGGCATCATCCCGGTCTGGCGGCTCGGGTCGCGGGCCACGGCGGCCCTCGCGGCCGGTGCCACGCTGGTCTGGCTCGCGATGATCGTGTGGTTCGTCTGGGTGGCGGTGCTGAGCTAAAGGGCAGCGTTAGCCACTAACCTGGACGTGGGCATGACGCCATGCCGGAGAGAGGGTTTGTTCCGCCGATGGATAAGCAACGGGACTTCGTTCTTCGCACCATTGAAGAGCGTGGCATCAAGTTCGTGCGGCTGTGGTTCACCGATGTCGTGGGCACCCTGAAATCCGTTGCGATCGCCCCCGCCGAGGTGGAGGGCGCGTTCGCCGAAGGCCTCGGCTTCGACGGGTCGGCCATCGAGGGCCTCACGCGCTCGTTCGAGGCCGACGTGCTCGCGCATCCTGACCCGACGACGTTCCAGATCCTGCCCTGGCGCGGGGAGATCGACCCCACCGCACGCATGTTCTGCGACATCACGACGCCCGACGGGCAGCCCGCCGTGGCCGACCCGCGCAACGTGCTGAAGCGCACCCTGGCGAAGGCGGCCGACCGTGGCTTCACCTTCTACACCCACCCTGAGATCGAGTTCTACCTGCTGAAGTCGTCGCAGTACGGCCCCGGCGGCCCGGAGCCCGTCGACTCTGCGGGGTACTTCGACAACGTGCCCGGCGGCACCGCCCACGACTTCCGGCGCCGCTCGGTGCGGATGCTCGAAGACCTCGGCATCTCGGTGGAGTTCAGCCACCACGAGGCCGGCCCCGGCCAGAACGAGATCGACCTGCGGTACGCGGATGCGCTGACCACCGCCGACAACATCATGACCTTCCGCACCGTGATCAAGGAGGTGGCGATCGAGCAGGGCGTCTACGCGACGTTCATGCCGAAGCCGCTGTCCGGGCATCCGGGCTCCGGGATGCACACGCACCTGTCGCTGTTCGAGGGCGACTCGAACGCATTCTACGAGGCCGGCGCCGAGTACCAGCTGTCGAAGATCGGCCGCAACTTCATCGCGGGCCTGCTGCGGCACGCGCCCGAGATCACGGCGGTCACCAACCAGTTCGTGAACTCGTACAAGCGCCTCTGGGGCGGCGACGAGGCGCCGAGCTTCGTCTGCTGGGGCCACAACAACCGGTCGGCGCTCGTGCGCGTGCCGCTGTACAAGCCCAACAAGGGGCAGTCGTCGCGCATCGAGTACCGCGCCATCGACTCGGCGGCGAACCCGTACCTGTCCTACTCGCTGCTGCTCGCGGCAGGCCTCAAAGGCATCGAGGAGAACTACGAGCTGCCGCCGGAGGCCGAGGACAACGTGTGGAGCCTCACCGACGCCGAGCGTCGCGCCTTGGGCTACGACGCGCTGCCGGCGTCGCTCGACCGGGCCATCAGCCTGATGGAGGAGTCGGAGCTCGTCGCCGAGACCCTCGGTGAGCAGGTCTTCAACTACGTGCTGCTGAACAAGCGGCAGGAGTGGAGCGCCTACCGCGCGCAGGTCACGCCCTACGAGCTCGAATCGAACCTCGAGATCTTGTAGCGTCCACGGTCCGGCCGCCGGCCGGGCCGATGAAACCGCTTGTTCCGACCGAATTCTGCCATGCCTCGTTCTCAGACGACCCTCACCGATCTCGCTCGCGTCGGCTTCGCCCAGCTCGGCTGGGCCGATGAGGAGCTGCGCGCGCTGGTCGAGGCGGTCGATCTGCCGCTGGACGAACTGCTGCTCGCCTTCTCGGCGGCGGCCGACCCCGACCTGGCGTTGCAGGGTCTGAAGCGGCTGCTGCAGCGCGCGCCGGAGCGGGTCGCCGACGCTCTGCACGACCCGGTCGCCGGCCCCCGGCTCGTGCGGTTGCTCGGCGCGTCGAGCGGGCTGACGGATTTCTTCGCCCGGCAGCCCGCGCAGCTGGCGGTGCTCGGTGCTCCCGTGCTCGAGCTGCTCGACGAGCAGGGCGCGAAGCGCGAGTTGCTCGCCGCGGTGGGAGCGAACGACGGATTCGCCGCGGTGGCCGGCGAAGACGCCTGGACGGCCCTGCGCATCCGTTACCGCGTTCTGCTCGCCCTGATCACGGCCTACGACCTCGAGCAGGCCGACCCGGTGGCCGGGCTCGAGACCATCGCCCTGGCGCTGGCCGACCTCGCGGCCGGAGCGCTCGAGGCGGCCCTGGCCGTGGCCCGCACCCAGTTGTCGACGAAGGGGCACGGCCTCTGGTACTTCCCGGCCGAGCAGGTGCGGGACACCCGGCTGGCCATCATCGGCATGGGCAAGGCCGGTGCCGGCGAGCTGAACTACGTCAGCGACGTCGACGTCATCTTCGTGGCGGAGGGGTCAGGCGAGGTGTCGACCTCCACCGCCGTCGAGATCGGCACGCGTCTCGCCATGGTGACGATGCGCGGAATCGGCGAGACCGGGATCGAGCCGGGGCTCTGGGAGGTCGACCCGAATCTCCGCCCGGAGGGCAAGGCCGGCGCGCTGGTGCGCTCGCTCGAGTCGCACGCCGCCTACTACGACCGCTGGGCGAAGAACTGGGAGTTCCAGGCACTGCTCAAGGCGCGCCCGCTCGCGGGCGACGGCGAGCTCGGCGAGGACTACACGCGTCTCGTCGCCCCGAAGGTGTGGTCGAGCGCCTCGCGGGAGAACTTCGTGGAGTCGGTGCAGCGGATGCGCGAACGCGTCACCGAGCACATCAAACCCGATGACGTCGAGTACCAGCTGAAGCTCGGGCCCGGGGGCCTGCGCGACATCGAGTTCACGGTGCAGCTGCTGCAGCTCGTTCACGGTCAGACCGACGAGCGTGTGCGCCAGCGCGGCACGCTGCCCGCGTTGGCGGCGCTGGCCGAGGCGAGCTACATCGGCCGGGTGGAGTCGGTCGAGTTCGCCCGGGACTACCGCATCCTGCGCCTGCTCGAGCACCGCATGCAGCTGCGCAACCTCAGCCGCACCCACCTGATGCCGCGTGACGAGAGCGAGCAGCGCGTGCTGGCTCGTGGCAGCGGGCTGGCCACGAGCGCCGGCGAGCTGATCGGGCGGTGGAGCGCGATCAAGGTGCGGGTGCGGTCGTTGCACGAGCGGCTGTTCTACCGGCCGCTGCTCGCCGCGGTCGCTGCGCTCTCACCCGACGAGCAGGCGCTCACGAGCGAGCAGGCGGAGGCCCGGCTCGCCGCCATCGGGTTCCTCAACCCGGCCGGGGCGCTCGCCCACATCGCCGCCATGACCGCCGGGGTGTCGCGTCGCGCGGCCATCCAGCGCACGTTGTTGCCCGTGCTGCTGCAGTGGTTCGCCGACGGCGCCGACCCCGACTACGGGCTGCTCGCCTTCCGTCGCCTCTCCGACACGCTGGGCGAGAGCTACTGGTTCCTGCGGATGCTCCGCGACTCCTCGGGTGCCGCGGCACGGCTCACCCAGGTGCTCTCGGGATCGCGGTTCGTGGGGGAGCTGCTGGAACGCATCCCCGAGGCCGCCGCCTGGCTCGAGAACGACGAAGAGCTCCGGCCACGACCGATGGCGCAGCTCGAGGAGGAGATGCGGGCGATCGTGGCCCGCCACGACACGCCGGATGCGGCGGCGATGGCTCTGCGTGCGGCCCGCCGGCGTGAGGTGCTGCGGCTGGCGTTCGCCTCCATCCTCGGCATGGTGACGGTGGAGGAGCTGGGGCGCGGCCTGACGGCCATCACGACGGTGCACCTCGAGGGCACGCTGAGCGTCATCCGGCAGTCGGCCGCCCCGGTGAAGGGCGACGGCATCGAGTTCGCGATCATCGGCATGGGTCGTTACGGCGGGGGCGAGCTCGGGTTCGGGTCGGATGCCGACGTGCTCTACGTCTACCGGCCCCTGACGGTCGACAAGCAGACCGCACAATCGGTTGCGCAGTTCATCGTGAACGAGCTGGTGCGGCTCACCGACGACGCACGGCTGCCGCTCGACCTCGACATCGATCTTCGGCCCGAGGGGAAGAACGGGCCGGCGGTGCGCTCGCTCGAGTCGTACGCGGCCTACTACGAGCGCTGGTCGCTGACCTGGGAGGCGCAGGCGCTGCTCCGCGCGAACGGGGTGGCCGGAGACCGATCACTGATCGAGTCGTTCCACGCTCTGGCCGACACGGTGCGTTACCCGAAGGCGATCTCGGAGACCGAGATCCGCGAGGTGAAGCGCATCAAGGCCAGGGTGGAGAAGGAGCGGCTGCCGCAGGGCGCCGATCCGTCGCGGCACCTGAAGCTCGGTCGCGGGTCGCTGTCGGATGTCGAGTGGTACGTGCAGCTGCTGCAGTTGCAGCACGCCGCGCGGCTGCCGGCCCTCCGCACGACATCGACGCTCGAGGCGCTGGCCGCGGCCGAGGAGGCCCATCTCGTCTCCGCCGACGACGCGCGCAAGCTGCACGACGCGTGGATCTTCGCCTCGCGCGCGCGGTCGGCCATGACGCTGTGGCTCAATCGCACCGCGGACGTGCTGCCCGCCGACCGCCGCCAGCTGGAGGGTGTGGCGCGCCTGCTGGAGTACCCGCCGGGTTCGGCGAGCCGCCTCGAAGAGGACTATCTCGGCGTGACGCGCCGGGCGCGCACGGTGTTCGAGCGCCTGTTCTACGGCGGCTAGATTTTTCGGCCCCTCGGTGGGGGATGCCGCAGTCGTGCTTCGTTCTGGAAGAGTGGAATCGCGGGAGGTGACCGGGGCGGCCGGACGCCGCGCTTGCGTGGCATCCGTTCCGCCCGAAGCGAAGCGGGCGTATGGTCCTCACCAGGGGCCCCAGAACGCGACCCGATGATGGGAATTCCCCGCCAGGTGGCTATTGGGGAGTCATCTGGCGGGGAATCGTCACCGCTCTGCAGCGGCGTTGGGGACACCGCCTCGGGCAGAGCAGCCCGTACAGATCTCAGGCGCCCTCGATCTGCCTCCAATAACTTATGCACGTTCGGTGCATCCGCGCATCCGGGCTCAGCAAACTCCCAACTATTCGTCACCTGTCCGAGACGCACTCGGCCCGCCATCCCCCCTTTTGCGGGCTGACGACGGCAGGACAGCTGGGCTAGCGTGATGCTCTGCGGTGGTCGGCCGCCGGTCGACCATGGGCAGGGGACGATGGCGCGGAGCACTCAGCAGGAGCGAGGCTTGTACCTCCTCGGTGGGGCGGGTGTCCTGGCGTTCGTGCTGGCGATGGCGACCATCGTGTCGCTCGTGAGCAGCGGCTCCGGTGGCGGCTCCCTGACGGCCGCGGGCTCCGGCGGGCCGACCGCGGCGGTGCCCGGTTCGACGGCGGCGGCCAGTCCGCCGGCAACCCGTCCACCCTCGCCCCGACCCTCGCAACCGGCACCGACTCCACCCGGCGCGCCCTCGCCCGTCGACCCGGGAGCGCGGGACTCGGCATCCGGTTCGGGGTGGGACGACACCGGCGACGGGCCCGCGGATAGCGGCGACGGGCGGCCAGGCGGCGGTAGCGGCGACACCCCCACCTCCCCGGCCACCCCCACTCCGCCTCCGGTCAGCCCGACGCCGCCTCCGGACGACAGCACCCTCCCGCCCGGTTCGACTCGCTCGATCTTCGACGGTGACGGCAATCTCGCCATGCCGATGCCGAGCCTCCTGCATGAGACGGCGGTCGTGCGCTTCGCCGACGGCTCCGCGGTCGTGACGTTCGGATTCGGCTTCGATGTCGCGAACCAGCAGAGTCGCGCCGGCGTCCGGCAGGACTCTGCGGTCATCCACGTGATGGTCTCTGACACGCTGAGCGCCGGGGGAGGACCGCTCCGCTCGCAGACGCCGGTCTTCTCCCAGACCCTGGTCGAGTCCCGCCTCGACGGGGCCCACGTCGAGCGCGACTACCGGGTCAGACTCCCGGCCGACGTCGTGAGTTTCCTCGACACCCGCGGATTCGCGAGCCCCGATCCGAGCATCCGCCGGGCTGCCCTGGTGTACGTCGATCTCGACGTGCAGGTCATGCGCGACTTCAAAGTGGTCGACGGCGAGTGGGACTGGCAGCAGGGTCGTGCCTGGACGGCGGCCGACCTCCCGGTGCAGGTGGCGGACAACACGGACTCGTCGAGCATCACCGTCACGAACGACACCGTCGCCGGCGTCTACCGGACAAACCTGGCGGTCGTTCCCGACGTCAACTGGATCGAGGGCGCCGTGGACGTCGACGCGACCAGCGCGACCCTCTCCATGAACTCCGACCTGCTCGAGAGCACCGATGCCTACGCGGCACCGATCTCGCTCTCCGGGCAGTCGGTGCAGTGCATCGCTCAAGGCAACGGCTCGAATCCGCAGGGCTTCGCTCTCATGAACGGCTGGGACATCGAGCAGGGTCTGGCCCCGGGCACCGTGCCGCCCGGCGCTTCCGTCACCGAGACGGTCGTGGCCGACGACTCCCTCGGCGCGCCGACGGAGGACATCATCGAGGACACCGGGACGGCCACGGTACAGACCACGGCGGCCGCGCTGAACTACACCACCCCCGGCGCCAAGTCGGCGACCCAGTACACCTACATGCTCGCGCTCGGCCTCGACACGGTCAGTGACGGCGCGACGGTGGCGCTCGGCATCCCGATCAAGGCCATCGTCGAGCTCGGCATCGCCATCGCGGATGCCGCGAACGACAGCTGCGCCGACTTCGCCAACATCTTCAACCTCACCGCGGTCGAGCCGAGTGGAGCGCAGTCGAGCGTGAGCTGGGCCGATCAGACCGACGGGCTGTTCAGCGTCTACGACTCGGCCAGCAACAGCGGCACCCCGGTCACCGACAGCGTGCAACTCTCCCGCTCGACGGGGACGATGACCGGCGTCGTCGACGGGAACGCGTACGCCGTGAATCCCTATCTGTCGCAGTACCCGACGACGGCCTGCGGTGACGCCAGGAGCTGCTCGGGCAACGAGATCACGCTGCGGTGGTCGGCCACCAACCCCTGCCCCCAGCTGAACAGCGACGACTGCCTGCCCGACGCCGCCGACATCGCGTCGCCACAGCTGACGGTTCCCGGCACGTCGCTCTGCGGAGTCGACAACGAACTCTGCCCGGTGGTCGCCGCCCCGATCTCCAGTGCCTCCGACGTGCCCGCCCAGGCCGACCTCGCGGGCACCGAGGGCAGCCCCTACTCGGTGCTGATGCAGAAGAACGTGTCCGAGACCACCACGGGCCTTGCCACCGACGACGCCGGGAACGTCTACACCGGCACCGGGTCGGGCACGTTCCAGGTCACCACGCCGCTCGGCGTCTCCACGCCCATCCTCGATCTCGACTCGGGCATCAGCACCATGACGTCGGTCGACGGCCTCATCTACGCCGCGGTCGACGACGGAGAGCTGATCGTCTACGACCCGGCCGACGGCTTCTCCTACCCCTCCGTCATCAGCACGGACGCCCACATCACGTCGATGGCCGCCACCGGCGGGGGCACGATGTACTACGTCGACAGCGAGAACAACCTCGTCTTCTACCCGCCCTTCGATGCCGACGAGCCCGACCAGGGCGCCGGCAACCAAGTCGCTGCCGCCAGTCGCTGGCCGCAGTTCGACGGCAATCTGGCCGGCCAGTCGATCACCTCGATGACCTCCGACGGCACCTACCTCTTCTTCGGCTTCGGCAACGGGTACGTGATGAAGTGCACGCTCACCGATTGCGGCGCCAGCCTGGAGCTGTGGGTCGATCCGTTCGCTCTGCCCGACTACGAGGGCAACGGCGACCTCTCGAGCTTCGGCGCCGACGCGCTCACCCTCGTCGGCGACAGCCTTTACCTCGGCGGCTCCGACGGCTCGCTCTACCAGGTGGATGCGCTGAGCGGCGCCGTCTCGACCATCCAGACGGTGGGCAGCGACTCCGCCGCGGTCGCCGGGCTGGCGGTGGCCGACGGGGCGCTCTACGTCGGCGGGTGCTTCGGGATCGAGAGCCCCATCACCGGTGAGTTGGTGGGCGTGTTCACCCTGCCCGTGATCGACGGTGAGAACTCGACCTACGCGGCCCCGATCGGCGCCAACGAGAACTACTTCGACAGCTGCATCAACCCGTCCTCCACCGCGTCGCACTTCAAAGGGTTCGACGCCGCCGACTATCAGCTCGTGGTCTCCAAGCCCGACCCCACCCTGCCGGCCATCGTCTACGTCGCGTACTCGATCGACGGCACGAGCTCGATCGTCGCCCTGCAGAACACCTCGCTGCCGAGCGTCGGAGTCTGCACCGGGAACTGCCCGGCCGACACCCAGCCGTCCTACTACGACACCGACACGACCACGAGCCCATCGCCCCCGGTCACGAGCCTGGCCGCCCTCGGCGCACCGGCGATCGAGAACTCCTGCGGCAGCACCGGCCAGCCCGCCGGATCGTCGTACGCCACCACCGCGACCGGCCCGTTCGGCACCGCCGGATCGGCCGGCATCACGATCGACGACGGGTTCCAGCTGACCGCCTCAGGCTCCAGCACCCGGGCCTGCACCACCCAGTTCAGCTGGTCGCTGAACGACGTGGGAACCCTTCCCTACGGCTACTGGGCGGCCATGGCCTACCCGGACTCGATCGCCGCCCCCTCGACGCCGGCGGCGTTCGGCGCATCCGGTGCCTGGAACTACTCGACGGTCACGGTGCCGGGCAGCATCGACGAGAACGGCACGATCATCACGGCCGCGTACCCGTGGTGGGTCTTCGCGCCCGGCTTCCTCACCACGTCGGCCGCCGAGATCCTCACCCCGTACGCCGACCCACTGATCGCCACGCCCCCGACCCTCGAGTTGCCGCCGGTGCTCGCGGCACCCCCGAGCACCTCGGTAGGGGAAGACGGACAACCGATCGTCGTGAGCCTCGGCGACAGCACCATGCTGGTGCTCACCATCACCGTCCCTGCCGGTAGCGACCCCGTCGTCCTCGACCTGGCCGAGGACACGCTCACCGGCACCGGCAACCCGCCCACCCCGCCCGCGACGCCCGCCGCGTGCGCACCGTTCGACCTCACGCTGGCCGGCTCGGATGCCGCGGTCTATCCGCTCGACGACACCATTCCCATCGCGCTCGACATCACGGGCGACGGGCGCAACGGAACCATCTACTCGCCCGGACCCCAGAACGTCCCGATCGGGCCGGCGGTCGGGTGTCCGGCTGCCGGGAGCCTCACCTTCGACGCCGGCGCGACACGGGTCGACACGGGGCCGGGCACGAGCGATCTCGTCGACGGGGCGGAGCTGACGGTGATGGCCTGGTTCGAGGCGCCGGGCGGGCCGGTGGGCGGAACACCGCGCCTGGTCGCGAACGCGCACACCGACGAGACCTGGGCCGGCTTCCAACTGGCGTTGAACGGCAGCGGCGACGGCGTCTCCTCGGGATTCTTCGACGTCGGCACCGGGACCACCCTCGGCACGGCGAACTGGCAGACGACATCGCCGCTCGTGGCCGGCCAGTGGTACCAGCTGGTGGGTGTGTACGACGGATCGACGGTCGCGGTCTACCTCGACGGTGTGCTGATGGGGACGGGCAGCGCG
>BADC01000174.1 GCA_000333435.1 Corynebacterium-like bacterium B27
GGGCCACCTACGCGCTCGGCGCGGTGCTCTACGCGGGGCTCACGCTGCAGACGGGCTCGTGGTGGTGGCCGGCATCGGCGCGCTGGCGGCCGGTGTGGTGGTGGGGGTCGTCAACGGCCTCATCATCTCGCGGCTCAGCATCAACCCGTTCGTCGCGACGCTCGGCACCTCGTCGATCATCAGCGGCATCGCCTACATCTACTCCAACTCGTCGCCGTTCATCGTGAACAGCGTGCCCGAGTTCCAGGATCTCGCCCTGTCGAAGCTCGCGGGCATCCCGCTGCCGATCTGGATTCTCGTGCTCGCCTTCGTCATCGCCGGCGTGCTGCTCGCGAAGACCACCTTCGGCCGCAACGTCTACGCGGTCGGCGGCAACTACGAGGCGGCCTGGCTCACCGGGCTCCGGGTCAAGGGGCTGAACGCCAGCGTCTACGTGGTGACCGGCGTGCTCGCCGCGCTGGCCGGCATGATGGACTCCTCCCGCCTCGGCGTCGGACAGGCGGATGTCGGAGCCTCCATGGCCCTCGACGCGATCGCCATCGTCGTGGTCGGCGGCACGTCGCTCCTCGGCGGCGAAGGTGCGATCTGGCGCTCGGCGGTGGGCCTGCTCATCCTCGCCACCCTCACCAACGTGTTCTACAGCCTCAACGTCTCGCAGAACTGGCAGCTGATCGCCAAGGGCACCATCGTGGTGGCCGCGGTGGCGGTGGATGCCCTCATCCGCATCCGCAAGCGGAGCGGTTCGTGAGCTCGGACCGCCTGCCGGGCGCCGACTCCTACCGGGTCGACGGGCTCGACCAGCCGGTCGAGATCATCGTCGACACCTGGGGGGTGCCGCACATCTACGCGGCGACGCGGGCGGACGCGTTCGTGGCGCAGGGCTTCAACGCGGCCCGCGACCGGCTGTTCCAGATCGATCTCTGGCGGCGGCGCGGCCACGGGCTGCTCGCCGAGGTGCTCGGCCCGGCCTACGTCGAGCAGGATCGCGCGAGCCGCCTCTTCCTCTACCGCGGCGATCTCGACGCCGAGTGGGACGCCTACGGGCCGGAGACCCGTGCGATCGTCGGCGCCTTCGTGCGCGGGGTCAACGCCTACGTGCGCTGGGCCCGGGAGGTGCCGGACCGACTACCGCCGGAGTTCCACGTGTACGGCTACGAGCCCTCGCTCTGGGAGCCGGCCGACGCCGTGCGCTTCCGCACCCACGGGCTGTTCTACAACGTCGAGCAGGAGATCGCGCGGGCGCAGACCGTGCGCGACTTCGGCGCCGAGGCCGAGGAGGTGCGGCAGGCGCGCGAGCCGCACGACCCGCTGCACGTGCCAGAAGGTCTCGACCTCGGGCTGTTCGACGAAGACGTGATGCGCGTCTACCGGCTCGCCTTCGCCCCGGTCGCCTTCGCCGGCCAGGCGGATGCGCAGGACTGGCGTGCGGGAATCAGCGGCAGCAACAACTGGGCGGTGTCGGCGGAGCGTTCGGCGACCGGCCGGCCGCTGCTCGCGAACGATCCGCACCGCGCGGTGACGCTG
>BADC01000173.1 GCA_000333435.1 Corynebacterium-like bacterium B27
CGGTGTGGTGCAGGCGACCGCGGGCACCGACATCGACGTGTGGGACTTCGGCGGCGACCAGTGGGCGCTCGAGAACGTCAAGAGCGGCGCCCTGCAGTCGACCATCATGATGCTGCCGCGGCAGGAGACGAAGGATGCGCTCGCTGCCGTCGTCGGTCTCGTGAACGGCGACAAGGTGCCGGTGTTCTACAACCTGGCCGACTCCGACACCCTGCCGGGCGGCACGCCGTTCGTGTTCCAGGACACTGTCGACCAGTACACCGCCGAGTACTGATCCCCGGCAGACCCATTCCCGGCGTACCGATTCCCGAAGGAGAAGACCCCATGGCAGAGACAGCAGTCGCCGCGATCCGGTGCGAAGGCGTGTCGAAGCTGTTCTCCGGCAAGTACGCGGTGCACGGCGCCGATCTCGTCGTCGAGCGCGGCTCCGTGCACGCGCTCGTCGGCGAGAACGGCGCCGGCAAGTCGACGCTGCTCGGCATGATCAGCGGCCGGCTCGCCCACGACGAGGGCTCGATCACCGTGTTCGGCGAGGAGTTGCGGGCGTCCAGCCCCCGCGACTCCCGCCGGCACGGCCTCGTCGTGGTGTACCAGGAGCTCACGATGGTGCCCGGCATGACCGCGGTGCAGAACGTCTTCCTCGGCCAGCTCGGCTCGCGCGGCGGCATCACCGCCGACCGCGCGATGCGGGAGCGCTACCAGGAGCTGTGCCGCGAGTTCGACGTGCAGATCGATGCCGACACCCTGGCCCGCGACCTGTCGGTGTCGCAGCAGCAGATCGTGGAGATCATGCGCGGCGTGCAGGCCAAGGGCCGCATCCTGATGCTCGACGAGCCGAGCGCCGCACTGGCCGAGGGCGAACGCGAGGTGCTGTACCGCATCCTGAAGCGGCTCACCGAGCAGGGCACCACCATCGTCTTCGTCAGCCACAACCTCGACGAGGTGCTGCAGCTGAGCGACCACATCACCGTGATGCGCGACAGCGAGGTGGTGACCAGCGCCCCGCGGAGCGAATGGACCAAGAAGTCGATCGTGCGCAGCATGGTGGGCAAGGATGTCGCGATCGAGAAGCGCACGGAGCGGCATCCGCTCGGCGCGGAATCGATCGCGGTGTCGGGGCTCACCCTGCCCGGCGTGCTCGAAGACATCTCGGTCACCGCGCGCGAGGGCGAGATCGTCGGTCTCTGGGGCCTCGTGGGCTCGGGGCGCACCACGTTCTTCCGGTCGCTGACCGGTCTCGAGCCGAAGGCCCGCGGGCGGCTGCGGCTCAGCGGGCGCGACCGGCCGTGGCCGCGGTCGATGCGCGCGGCGGTGGCCGACGGCGTCGTGATGGTGCCCGAGAGCCGCCGCAAGGCGCTCGTGATGGGCATGGACTCCATCGCCAACTACTGGCTCGGCCGCCGCTCCCCCGGCAAGGGCTTCATCTCGCCGCGGCGGGAGCGGGGGCCGGTGGTCGAGGACTCGGCGTTCTTCGGCTTCAACGCCAAACGGGTGCTCGACCCGGTGCGCAACCTCTCGGGCGGCAACCAGCAGAAGGTGCTGCTGGCCAAGTGGGCGGGTTACCGGCCCCGGGTCTTCTTGATCGACGAGCCCACCCGCGGCATCGACGTCGGAGCCAAGGCCGAGGTGCTCGCGTCGCTCGTGCGGCTCGCCGCCGACGGCGCCACCATCATCGTCACCTCGTCGGAGCTCGAGGAGGTGCTCGCCATCTGCGACCGCCTGCTGGTGTTCGCACACGGCCGCGTGGTGCACGAGTTCGCGACGGCCGAGGACGACTACTCGGTCGAGCAGATCGTCAAATTCGGATCGGAGAGA
>BADC01000172.1 GCA_000333435.1 Corynebacterium-like bacterium B27
TCCTCGCGTCGGTGGGCGGGCCGCACGACCCGGCGCGCATCCGTGCCGATCTCGCCACGATCGAGTCCTACTACCGCGGCGACGGCTGGTACGGCGACGGTCCGCTGCGCGCGTTCGACCAGTACAGCGGATGGGCGATGCAGTTCTACCCGCTGCTGTGGGCCGCGTCGGACGGCGCCGACCGATTCGGCGCGACCGAGCTCGCACCGGTGTTCCGCGAGCGACTCACGGAGTTCCTCGACGACCACCTGGCGCTCATCGGCGGCGAGATGCGGTCGTCGACTACCTGCCGTCGCCGCTCGACGTTCCCGCGACCGAGGGTCACGACATCCGCGACGAGGAGATCGTCGTCGAGCGTCACCCCGACCCGAAGGACCCGTTCGCGGCCCTCGCGTTCAAGGTCGCGGTGCACCCGTTCTTCGGTCGTCTCACCTACATCCGCGTGTACTCGGGTCACCTCGATTCCGGCGCTCAGGTGATGAACTCGACCAAGGGCAAGAAGGAGCGCATCGGCAAGATCTTCCAGATGCACTCCAACAAGGAGAACCCGGTCGACTCGGTCACCGCCGGCCACATCTACGCGGTCATCGGCCTGAAGGACACCACCACCGGTGACACCCTGTCCGACCCGTCGAACCAGGTCGTCCTCGAGTCGATGACGTTCCCGGAGCCGGTGATCGAGGTCGCGATCGAGCCGAAGACGAAGGCCGACCAGGAGAAGCTGGGTGTCGCCATCCAGAAGCTCGCTGAAGAGGACCCGACCTTCCGCACCGAGCAGAACCAGGAGACCGGTCAGACGGTCATCAAGGGAATGGGCGAGCTCCACCTCGACATCCTGGTCGACCGCATGAAGCGCGAGTTCAACGTCGAGGCCAACGTGGGCAACCCCCAGGTGGCCTACCGTGAGACGATCCGCAAGGCCGTCGAGCGTCACGACTACACCCACAAGAAGCAGACCGGTGGTTCCGGCCAGTTCGCGAAGGTGCAGATCGCCATCGAGCCGCTCGAGGTCACGGCCGACAAGACCTACGAGTTCGAGAACAAGGTCACCGGTGGTCGCGTTCCGCGCGAGTACATCCCGTCGGTGGATGCGGGCATCCAGGACGCGCTGCAGGTCGGCGTGCTCGCCGGCTACCCCATGGTGGGCGTCAAGGCGAGCCTGCTCGACGGTCAGTCGCACGACGTCGACTCCTCGGAGATGGCGTTCAAGATCGCCGGTTCGATGGCCTTCAAGGAGGCCGCTCGTAAGGCCAGCCCCGTGCTGCTCGAGCCGCTCATGGCCGTCGAGGTGCGCACGCCCGAGGAGTACATGGGCGACGTCATCGGCGACCTCAACTCGCGTCGTGGCCAGATCCAGTCGATGGAGGACGCCTCCGGCGTCAAGGTCGTCCGCGCTCACGTCCCGCTCTCGGAGATGTTCGGTTACATCGGTGACCTGCGCTCCAAGACGTCGGGCCGTGCGGTGTACTCGATGACCTTCGAGAGCTATGCCGAGGTCCCGAAGGCTGTGGCCGACGAGATCATCCAGAAGAACAAGGGCGAGTAACACCCGAGTTCTGCGGGCCACGTCGGTTCGCGTAAAATATCAACAAACCCCCCGCCTGATTCCGGATGCAATCCAGCATCCGGTGTCCGGCATGAGAGTCCTGAGGAGGACCTAGTGGCTAAGGCCAAGTTCGAGCGGACCAAGCCGCACGTCAACATCGGAACGATCGGTCACGTCGACCACGGTAAGACCACTCTTACCGCGGCGATCTCGAAGGTTCTGGCGGACAAGTTCCCGTCGGCGACCAACGTTCAGCGCGACTTCGCGTCGATCGACTCCGCTCCTGAGGAGCGCCAGCGCGGCATCACGATCAACATCTCGCACGTCGAGTACGAGACGCCCAAGCGTCACTACGCTCACGTCGACGCCCCTGGTCACGCTGACTACATCAAGAACATGATCACCGGTGCCGCTCAGATGGACGGCGCGATCCTCGTGGTCGCCGCCACCGACGGCCCGATGGCTCAGACCCGTGAGCACGTGCTGCTCGCCAAGCAGGTCGGCGTGCCCTACCTGCTGGTCGCCCTCAACAAGGCCGACATGGTCGACGACGAGGAGATCCTGGAGCTCGTCGAGCTCGAGGTTCGCGAGCTGCTCTCCAGCCAGAACTTCGACGGCGACAACGCTCCCGTCGTGCGCGTCTCGGGCCTGAAGGCCCTCGAGGGTGACGAGAAGTGGACCCAGTCCATCCTCGACCTCATGGACGCCGTCGACGAGTCCATCCCGGACCCGATCCGCGACAAGGACAAGCCGTTCCTCATGCCGATCGAGGACGTCTTCACGATCACCGGTCGTGGAACGGTCGTCACCGGTCGCGCCGAGCGTGGCACCCTGGCCATCAACTCCGAGGTCGAGATCGTCGGCATCCGCCCGACGCAGAAGACCACGGTCACCGGTATCGAGATGTTCCACAAGCAGCTCGACGAGGCCTGGGCCGGCGAGAACTGTGGTCTGCTCCTCCGCGGCACCAAGCGCGAGGACGTCGAGCGCGGTCAGGTCGTCGTGAAGCCCGGTTCGGTCACGCCGCACACCGAGTTCGAGGGCACCGCCTACATCCTCTCGAAGGATGAGGGTGGCCGTCACAACCCCTTCTACACGAACTACCGTCCGCAGTTCTACTTCCGTACCACCGACGTCACCGGCGTCATCACGCTGCCCGAGGGCACCGAGATGGTCATGCCCGGCGACACCACCGACATCTCGGTCGCGCTGATCCAGCCGATCGCGATGGAGGAGGGCCTCGGCTTCGCGATCCGTGAGGGTGGCCGCACCGTCGGTGCCGGTACCGTCACCAAGATCAACAAGTAGTCTCTGCACCATTCAAAAGGGTCGTGCCTTCGGGCACGGCCCTTTTGCTTTGCCGGAAAACGGATCAGGATGACCACATGAGTGGATTCGACGACATCACCAAGAAGGCACAGGAGTTCCTGAACGACGACAAAGTGAAGGATGCCCTGAAGAGCGAGAAGGCGGAGGAGATCAGCGACAAGGTGCTCGACGGCGTGGCCGACACCGTGAAGAAGGTCACCGGCGGCAAGTTCGACGAACAGGTCGAAGGCGCCCGGGCCGCGGCCGACAAGGCGGTCGGCAACGAATAGGTATTGAATAGGGGAATGCCCCGCCTCCGTCGATCTGATTCCTCGGGGCGGGGCATTCGCCGTCTCCGCTCGGGAAAAGGCTTCACCTACCGCGACGACGACGGCAACACGATCACCGATCCCGAGCTCCGCGCCCGGTTCGAGCACCTCGCCATCCCGCCCGCCTGGACCGACGTCTGGATCGCCCCCTACGCGAACGGGCACATCCAGGCCACCGGCGTCGACGGAGCGGGCCGACGCCAGTACATCTACCACCCCACCTGGCGGGAGCAGAAAGACCGCATCAAGTACGACCGTGCGCTCGCCCTCGCGGAATCGCTGCCGGCCGCGCGACGTCTCGTCACCATCGACCTCCGCAAGGAGGGGTACCCGCGGGAGCGCGCCCTGGCGGCCGGCTTCCGGATGCTCGACACCGGCTCCCTGCGCGTCGGCAACGAGCGCTACGCGCAGCAGCACGGCAGCTACGGACTGACCAGCCTGCTCTGCAGCCACGCGAGCGTCTCGGGCGACGTCGTGTCGCTCGAGTTCCCGGCGAAGAGCGGCGAGGAGTGGTCGTCGGAGATCACCGACGCCGACCTCGCGAGCGTGGTGCGCAGCCTCAAGCGGCGCGGCCCACAGGCTCGCCTGCTCGCCTGGAAAGCGGGTCGCACGTGGCACCCGGTCGATCCCGCCGAGATCAACGAGTACGTGCGCGAACGCACGGGCGGGGAGTTCACGGCCAAGGACTTCCGCACCCTGCACGGCACGCTGGCGGCGGCCGTGAGTCTCGCCAAGCACGGGCCGGAGGAGAAGAAGACCGCGCGGACGAGGGCCCTCGCACAGGCGATGCGCGACGCATCCGTCGTGCTCGGCAACACGCCCGCGATCGCGAAGAAGAGCTACGTCGACCCGCGAATCGTCGACCACTACGCGGCGGGGGCGACCATCGACCCGGGGCGCCTCGCCTCGGCCGAGAGCGAACTCCGGGTTCTGCTCTTCTCCTGAGCCCACCCACTTCTCGGGCGTGAAGTCAAGACTTGTGTTCCGGGGTGGCGGGCGCAGAATAGGGTCAATCGTTCTTACGGGAGGCTCGCCGCCAGACGCTGCGAACAGAGCTTGGCCGAGAGTAGCCAGCGCGATTGAGACGACTGGGCTCCGGGCGCTCCCGTAAGAACGTTTTTTCGTGGTCGACATGCCCGCGAAACCTGCGGGGCATAGCGTTGAAGCGTGTTCACCAAGTCCGACCCCGCAGCGCCCGAGGGCTTCTTCGAGGCCGAGGCGGCGGGGCTCCGGTGGCTTGCGGATGCGCAGGGCGTGCCGTGCGTGCGCGTCGAGTCGGTGCGCCCGGGCCGGATCGAACTCGAGGAACTCCGGAGTGCTCGGCCCAGCCGGGAGGCGGCACGGCGCTTCGGTGAACTGCTGGCGCTCACGCACGGGGCCGGAGCGGATGCGTTCGGCTCGCCGCCCGCCGACTGGCCGGGCCCGAGCTTCATCGGCCGGCGCGCGATGAGCGTCGGGGCGTGGGCGGATTGGAGCGAGTTCTACGCCGGGCAACGCGTGCGACCCTACGCCGAGCAGGCGGTTGCCCGGGGCAACATCTCGGCCGAGGGCTACCAGACGGTGCTGCGCACCTGCGACCTGATCGAGTCGGGCATCTTCGACGACGGAGCCCCGCCCGCGCGTCTGCACGGTGACCTCTGGTCGGGCAACGTGATGTGGACGCCGACCGGCGTCGTCCTGATCGACCCCGCCGCGCACGGCGGCCACCGGGAGACCGATCTCGCGATGCTGCTGCTGTTCGGCGCGCCGTTCGTCGAGGACATCCTCACGGCCTACGACCGGGTCGCGCCCCTCGCGCCCGGGTGGCACGAACGGGTGCCGCTGCACCAGCTCTTCCCGCTCGCCGTGCACGCGGTCGGCCACGGGGCGAGTTACGGTGCTGAACTCGAACGGGCGGCCCGGGCGGTGCTGCGCCTGGGCGGCGGATCCGCGTCCTGATGCGCGACACGCCCGGGTTGCATGTAGCCCTGAGATGTGGCAAACTCGTCTAGTTCAACATTTTGGGCCGCTCTGCGCGTGCCCGAATCACTGTCTTGGCAGTGCATAGTCACGATGTTCATTCATCGGGGGACTAGGCCGCGGGCAGCAGGACACAGCTTAATCGCAACCCTCACTTTCCTTGGGATACGTGTGTGCGCGCGGTGCTTGATAGCAAAACAGTGGGCGTCCAATGCAGTCGAGGCTGTACGACGCGAGATAGAGAGAGAGTCACACATGGCGGGACAGAAGATCCGCATTCGACTTAAGTCGTATGACCACGAGGTCATCGACACCTCGGCACGCAAGATCGTCGACACGGTCACGCGCGCAGGTGCAACGGTCGTGGGCCCCGTGCCGCTGCCGACCGAGAAGAACGTGGTGGCGGTCATCCGTTCGCCCCACAAGTACAAGGACAGCCGCGAGCACTTCGAGATGCGCACGCACAAGCGCCTCATCGACATCATCGACCCGACGCCCAAGGCCGTGGACTCGCTCATGCGTCTCGACCTCCCCGCCGACGTCAACATCGAGATCAAGCTCTGAGCGGGAAGGGACCAGTAAACACTCATGGCTACCACCGCTAAGACTTCCAAGGGCCTGCTCGGCAAGAAGCTCGGCATGACCCAGGTGTGGGACGAGAACAACCGTCTCATCCCCGTGACCGTCGTCGAGGTCTCCCCGAACGTCGTCACCCAGATCCGCACCCCGGAGAAGGACGGCTACTCGGCCGTTCAGATCGCCGCCGGCCAGATCGACCCGCGCAAGGTCAACAAGCCGGCCACCGGTCACTTCGACGCCGCCGGCGTCACCCCGCGCCGCCACCTCACCGAGATCCGCACCGCGGATGCGGCCGACTACACCGTCGGCCAGGAGCTCACCGCCGAGAGCGTCTTCGAAGCCGGCCAGAAGGTCGACGTCGTGGGCACCTCGAAGGGTAAGGGCTTCGCCGGTGTGATGAAGCGCCACAACTTCAAGGGCGTCTCCGCCTCGCACGGTTCGCACCGCAACCACCGCAAGCCCGGCTCGATCGGTGCCTCCTCGACGCCCAGCCGCGTCTTCAAGGGCATGCGCATGGCCGGCCGGATGGGTGGCGAGCGCGTCACCGTGCTCAACCTGGTCATCCACTCGGTCGACGCCGAGAAGGGCCTGCTGCTGGTCAAGGGCGCCGTTCCCGGCGCCAAGGGCCGCCTCGTTTTCGTTCGCAACGCAGTGAAGGGGGCGTAGTCCATGGCTGCCGCTACTAACACGCTCGATGTGCTCGACGTCTCCGGCAAGAAGTCCGGCACCGTCGAGCTGCCCGCCGAGATCTTCGACGTGCAGACCAACATCCCGCTCATCCACCAGGTCGTCGTCGCTCAGCTCGCCGCCGCCCGCCAGGGAACCCACAAGACCAAGCGTCGTGGTGAGGTCTCCGGTGCCGGCCGCAAGCCGTTCAAGCAGAAGGGAACCGGTCGAGCTCGTCAGGGCTCGATCCGCGCCCCTCAGATGACCGGCGGTGGCATCGTGCACGGACCGGTGCCGCGCAACTACTCGCAGCGCACCCCCAAGAAGATGATCGCCGCGGCTCTGCTCGGCGCTCTCTCCGACCGCGCCCGTGGTGGCCGCGTGCACGTGGTCGAGACGCTCGCCCAGGGCGAGACCCCCTCGACCAAGGCCGTGAACGAGTTCCTCGCCACCGTCGCCACCTCCAAGCACGTTCTGATCGTGCTGGAGCGCACCGACGAGCTGAGCCTCAAGAGCGTCCGCAACATCCCGACCGTTCACGTGCTGCCCGCAGACCAGCTGAACGCCTACGACGTCCTCGTCTCCGACGACATCGTCTTCACCAAGGGCTCGTTCGACGCCTTCGTCGCGTCGAAGAGCAACAAGGAAGAGGTTTCCGCATGAGCAACGCCGCGTTCAACAAGGACCCGCGTGACATCATCCTGTCTCCGGTCGTCTCCGAGAAGAGCTACGGCCTGATCGACGAGGGCAAGTACACCTTCGTCGTCGACCCCCGTTCGAACAAGACCGAGATCAAGCTCGCCATCGAGAAGATCTTCGGCGTCGAGGTCGCGTCGATCAACACCCTGAACCGTCAGGGCAAGACCCGTCGCACCCGCTTCGGCCAGGGCAAGCGCAAGGACACCAAGCGCGCGATCGTGACGCTCAAGTCCGGTTCCATCGACATCTTCACGGCCGTCGGCTAGGCGCGGAAGCTAGAGGAAAAGACACATGGCTATTCGT
>BADC01000171.1 GCA_000333435.1 Corynebacterium-like bacterium B27
ATTTTGTCCGCCGGTGGGTCCAACGAACCCGACACGCCTGAACGAGGCGCGCGTGGGTCGTGAACGAACGAGGTGCGGGTGTCCGCCCTTGCAAACACTGTGCAGTACGAATACAAGGAGCAAGTAGTGCCAACCATTCAGCAGTTGGTCCGGAAGGGTCGCAGCCCCAAGGTCACGAAGACCAAGGCGCCCGCCCTCAAGGCCAACCCCCAGCAGCGCGGCGTGTGCACCCGTGTGTACACCACCACCCCCAAGAAGCCGAACTCCGCGCTTCGCAAGGTCGCCCGCGTCAAGCTGTCGAACGGCACCGAGGTCACCGCGTACATCCCCGGTGAGGGCCACAACCTGCAGGAGCACTCGATGGTGCTCGTCCGCGGCGGTCGTGTGAAGGACCTCCCTGGCGTTCGCTACAAGATCATCCGCGGCGCGCTCGACACGCAGGCCGTGAAGAACCGCAAGCAGGCTCGCAGCCGTTACGGCGCGAAGATGGAGAAGAAGTAATGCCTCGCAAGGGTCCCGCTCCGAAGCGCCCCGTCGTCGCCGACCCCGTCTACGGGGCCCCGATCGTCAGCCAGCTGGTCAACAAGATCCTGCTCGACGGCAAGAAGGCCACTGCCGAGCGCATCGTCTACGAAGCGCTCGAGGGCGTCGCCGCCAAGAACAACCAGGATGCTGTCGTCACCCTGAAGAAGGCGCTCGACAACGTGCGCCCGACCCTCGAGGTGCGCAGCCGCCGCGTCGGTGGCTCGACCTACCAGGTTCCGATCGAGGTCAAGCCGCACCGCGCGAACACGCTCGCGCTCCGCTGGCTCACCACCTACGCGAAGGCCCGCCGCGAGAAGACGATGACCGAGCGTCTCACCAACGAGATCCTCGACGCGTCGAACGGTCTGGGCGCCGCTGTCAAGCGTCGCGAAGACACCCACAAGATGGCCGAGTCGAACAAGGCGTTCGCGCACTACCGCTGGTAGTCCGACCCCTCGCCTCGCCCTCAACCCCTTACCTATCGGAGGATATCCGTGGCACAGGACGTGCTCACCGACCTGAACAAGGTCCGCAACATCGGCATCATGGCGCACATCGATGCCGGCAAGACCACCACCACCGAGCGCATCCTGTTCTACACGGGCATCACCCACAAGATCGGTGAGGTGCACGACGGCGCCGCCACCATGGACTGGATGGCGCAGGAGCAGGAGCGCGGCATCACCATCACGTCGGCCGCGACGACCTGTTTCTGGAACAAGAACCAGATCAACATCATCGACACCCCCGGCCACGTCGACTTCACCGTCGAGGTGGAGCGTTCGCTCCGCGTGCTCGATGGCGCGGTCGCCGTGTTCGACGGCAAGGAGGGCGTGGAGCCCCAGTCCGAGACGGTGTGGCGTCAGGCCGACAAGTACAACGTGCCGCGCATCTGCTTCGTCAACAAGATGGACAAGCTGGGCGCCGACTTCTACTTCACGGTCGACACCATCATCAACCGCCTCGGCGCGAAGCCGCTGGTCATCCAGCTCCCGATCGGTGCGGAGTCCTCGTTCGAGGGCGTCGTCGACCTGGTCGAGATGCGTGCGCTGACCTGGCGCGGCGACGCCAAGGGTGACGTGCAGATGGGTGCCAAGTACGAGATCGAGGAGATCCCGGCCGACCTCAAGGAGAAGGCCGACGAGTACCGTCAGGTGCTCCTGGAGACCGTCGCCGAGACCGACGACGCGCTGCTCGAGAAGTTCTTCGGCGGCGAGGAGCTCACGGTCGCCGAGATCAAGGGCGCCATTCGCAAGCTCACCGTCAACAGCGAGATCTACCCGGTGCTCTGCGGCTCGGCGTTCAAGAACCGCGGCGTGCAGCCGATGCTCGATGCGGTCGTCGACTACCTGCCGTCGCCGCTCGACGTTCCCGCGACCGAGGGTCACGACATCCGCGACGAGGAGATCGTCGTCGAGCGTCACCCCGACCCGAAGGACCCGTTCGCGGCCCTCGCGTTCAAGGTCGCGGTGCACCCGTTCTTCGGTCGTCTCACCTACATCCGCGTGTACTCGGGTCACCTCGATTCCGGCGCTCAGGTGATGAACTCGACCAAGGGCAAGAAGGAGCGCATCGGCAAGATCTTCCAGATGCACTCCAACAAGGAGAACCCGGTCGACTCGGTCACCGCCGGCCACATCTACGCGGTCATCGGCCTGAAGGACACCACCACCGGTGACACCCTGTCCGACCCGTCGAACCAGGTCGTCCTCGAGTCGATGACGTTCCCGGAGCCGGTGATCGAGGTCGCGATCGAGCCGAAGACGAAGGCCGACCAGGAGAAGCTGGGTGTCGCCATCCAGAAGCTCGCTGAAGAGGACCCGACCT
>BADC01000170.1 GCA_000333435.1 Corynebacterium-like bacterium B27
CGGATGCCTGCAGCACGCCGACGACGTGCCGCCCCACCACGCCGGTACCGCCGGCCACCGCGAACCTCATCGCTCGACCCCGGCCGCTGGGCCGGGGCCGGCGGCACCCACGCCCACTCCGGCCCCCGTCTCCGTCTTCGCGCCCGCGCGGTCGCCACTCGCCACGGCGCCGCGCCGCGCATCCGCCGGCGTCACCGTGACGGGACGCGCCGGCAGAGCGAGCAGCACGCCGAGGGCGAGGCTGATGCCGAGACTGACCACGTTGCCGACGACGTCGACCGCCGAACCCTCCAGGTGCAGCAGGTGGTAGCCGTAGTGGATGGCGCCGAACACCGCCCAGCCGAGCCCCACCACGCGCGCCGGCGCCGCCGTGCGCGCGGCGATCGCCGCCACGCTCGCGGCGGTGAGGCCGAGGTACAGCCCGCCGACGTCGCGCACGAGGTGCTCGTTGAAGGGCCCGTCGGCCGAGACCCAGGTGAGCCCGAACCCGGGGAAGGCGTCGTAAAAGGAGTAGGGGAAGAAGGCGGCCCACACGCCCACGTAGGCGCCGAGGAGCGCCGCCGCGGCGAGCAGGATGCGTCGAGGTGTGCTGTTCATATCTCTCAGGACGGAATGACGGCAGAAAGTGTGACCCGCATCCGGGAGTCGCGAGATGATGGGCGCAAGCAAGGGAGTTCCCGATGACCGCACCCGACGATCGCGGCGACGTCGACGCCGAGGTGATCGGCGAGCGCCGGCACCTGATGAGCTTGGCGTACCGGATGCTCGGCACCGTCGCCGAGGCCGAAGACGCCGTGCAGGAGACGTACACGCGCTGGTACCGCCTGTCGCCGGCCGAGCGCGACGCGATCGAGGTGCCGCGCGCCTGGCTGACCCGGGTGGCGAGCCGCGTCTGCCTCGACGTGCTCGGCTCCGCGCGGGCGCGCCGCGAACGCTACGTCGGCCCGTGGCTGCCCGAGCCGGTGCCGTCGGACACCTTCGCGGGCACCGTCACGAGCCGGTCGCACGAACCGCAGGATCCGCTCGACCGGGCGACGCTCGACGACTCCGTGAGCACGGCGCTGCTGCTGGTGCTGGAGGCCATGACCCCGGCGGAGCGAGTCGCGTTCGTGCTGCACGACGTGTTCGCCGTGCCGTTCGAGGAGATCGCGGAGACGGTCGGCCGCACGCCGGCCGCGTGCCGCAAGCTCGCGGCCTCGGCGCGGCGCCGGGTCGCGGCCAGCCGGGAGCGTCAGGTCTCACGGGCTCAGCACGACGCGGTCGTGCGGGCCTTCTCGGCGGCCGCGCGCTCGGGCGACCTGACCGCGCTCATCGCCGTGCTCGACTCCGATGTCGTGCTCCGCTCCGACGGGGGCGGGGTCGTGTCCGCTGCCCGCAAGCCGGTGTCCGGCGCCGACCACGTGGCGCGGTTCCTGGTCGGGCTGCTCACGAAGCGGCCGAGCCTCGAGGTGGTCGACCAGGAGACGCCCGACGGGCTCGGGTTCGCCATCTGGGAGGAGGGACGGATCATCGGGGTGGCGACGCTGCACGTCGTCGACGGGTCGGTGGCCGACGTGTGGATCGTGGTGAACCCCGACAAGCTGTCGCTCTGGAACTGACTGTGCGGCGCGCGGCGGCCTGCGGCGGACGCGGCGGCCGCGCATCCGGCCGTGCTCTACGATTGACCGGTGACTGAACTGGACTCGACTCCAGTCAATGAAGACTCCCCCGCCGCTCCCGCCGCTCCCGCCGTCGCTCCCGCCGCCTCCGCTACCCCCGGCCAGGACACCGACGCCGGCCCGGCCCCGCTCGAGCACGTCGGCACCGTGCGCCGCTGGCTCGCCATCGTGGCGCTCGCGCTCGGCGGTTTCGGCATCGGGGTCACCGAGTTCGTGACGATGGGGCTGCTGCCGAACATCGCGCAGGACCTGCTGCCCGCGACGTACGCCGTCGATCCGGAGTCGGCGAACGCATCCGTCGGTCACCTGGTGTCGGCCTACGCGCTCGGTGTGGTCGTCGGCGCTCCGACCATCGCGGCGCTCGCCGCCCGCTGGCCGCGCAAACGACTGCTGGTGGTGCTCGTGTCGGTGTTCGTGGCCGGCAACCTGCTCTCGGCGGTGCTGCCCTCGTTCGGGCTGGTGCTCGCCGCACGCTTTCTCAGCGGCCTGCCGCACGGCGCCTACTTCGGCATCGCCTCTCTCGTGGCGGCATCCCTGATGGGGCCCGGCCCGCGCGCTCATGGCGTCGCCTTCTTCCTGGGGCGGCTCGCCATCGCGAAATTGGTCCGGGTGCCCTGCAGGAACCTTTCCACGGACATCAGTAGGGCTTGGGCG
>BADC01000169.1 GCA_000333435.1 Corynebacterium-like bacterium B27
GGCGGACGGCGTCCGCGTGCGGCAGTGCCAGCGGATCGGCGTCGCGCGCGAGGCCGAGCAGCAGCTCGTCGTCACCCGGGCGCCCGACCGCACAGAGTCCGACGGGCAGCCCGTCCACCTCGGCGAGCGGCAGCGAGACCGCCGGCAGCCCCGCGAGACCCGCGAGACAGGTCATCGCGATCGTGCGCCCGCGCAGTTCGCCCTTCGCCGCCGCGTCGAGGTCGACGCGGGGCGCGGGGCCGGAGGCCGACGCGAACACGAGCACGGCACCCGCCGCGAGCACCTCGTCCAGGCGGGCGAGGATCGCGTCGCCGGCCTCGTCGGCCAGCCCCATCCGCGAGGTGTCCGCGGCCGCGGCGTCGGCCATCCGCGCGGTGATGCCCGGACCGAACCGCGGCGTGGGCTCCCGGGTCGACACCCACTCGCCGTGCGTTCGCCAGATCTCGGGCAGCTGCCGCGCCATGAACGCGGAGCGCCACTCGCCGAGCTGCGAGGCTCCGGCGAACTCCACCTCGCTGAGCGGCACACCGATCCGGGCGGCGAGCGCGACCGCGGCGGCCCGCACGGCGACGGCGGCATCCGGATCGGCCAGCCCGAGCACATCCGTCGCGACCACGATGCGCGAGACCGCGGGCACACCACCACCGGCGCCGCCGCCGCTCGACGAGAGCAGCACCCGCGTCGCCGTCTCGAGCATCGCGCCCGAGCGCGCGAGCACCCCGACGGTGTCGAACCGCGGCACGAGCGGCACCAGGCCGTCGGTGGGCACCCGGCCGTGCGTGGTGCGGATGCCGAACACCCCGCAGTACGACGCCGGCACCCGGGTGGAACCTCCCGTGTCGGTGGCGAGCGCGTAGTCGACGAGTCCGCCGGCGACGGCCGCGACCGATCCGCTCGACGATCCGCCCGGGATGCGCGACGCGTCGTGCGGATTCACGGGCGTGCCGTAGTGCACGTTCGTGCCGGAGAGGCTGAAGGCGAGTTCGTCGCTGTGCGCGATTCCCACCACGGTCGCCCCGGCATCCGCCCAGGCCTGCACGGCCGCCGCGTTCGACACCGCGGGCCGGGCATCGGCGAGCCAGTCGGGATTGCCCGCGGCGATGGTCTGGTCGGCGATCGCGAAGAGATCCTTCGTCACCGTCACGGTGCCCGCGAGCGGCCCCGATCCCGCCCCCGCCACGAGCACCGCCGGCCCCACCCGGAGCGCTCCGGTGGCCGAGGCCCGCTCCGCCGACGGCAGCGCGACGAGCGTCTCCGTCACGCCGCCACCACCTGCAGCCGGTTGGCGATCGTGTTGAGCTCTTCGATGCCGTTGGCGGTGAGCATCACGGTGCCGCCGATGCAGACGCGCTTGCCGTCGCGGAGCGCGTTCGGCTCGAAGGCGAACGCCACGCCCTCCGTGATCACGAAGTCGCCGTCGAGCCCGACACCGCCGGGGAGCTTCGGCAGGTGCGAGAGCGCCGGGTCGACGCCCGGGTCGATGCGCGTGGCGCTGTTGTAGATCACCGGCGCGACCGTCTGCACCATCGGCCCCGTGTTCCAGGTGCGCGAGCGCTTGAGCGGCTCGTCCATGATGGCCGCCAGCTCCGAGAAGCGGATGCCCGGCTTCAGCGCCTGGATGCCCGCGTCGTACGACTCCAGGCACACGGCCTCGAGTTCGCGCAGCAGCGCATCCGGCTCACCGATCGACACGTCGATCTGCTGCTGCGACTCGAATCCGCCGTAGTAGGCGAAGAGCTCCGAGGCGATGGCTGTCGCCCTTCTGCAGCGCGTAGGGCTTGCCGCCCATGCGAACCACTCGGGCTGACCCCTCCGAAGCGCTGCAAGCCGGCGCGTTCCAGGATGAAGGGCGCGCGCTTCCACCCGCCGCCGGGCGAACAATGCCTCCAATGGCCG
>BADC01000168.1 GCA_000333435.1 Corynebacterium-like bacterium B27
GGGCGCTCGCCGCCCAGCGGGCGCTCGTCGAGAGTCTCGGAGGGAGCTTCCACCAGGTGGTGGGCGACGACGTGCCCGCCGCGCTGGTCGAGTTCGCGCGCGCATCCAATGCCACGCAGCTCGTGATCGGCGTCAGCCGCCGCAGCCGGCTGGCGGCACTCCTGACGGGTCCGGGCATCGGGGCCACGGTCATCCGGGAATCCGGCGACATCGACGTGCACATCGTGACGCACGCGGCGGCCGGTGGGCGGATGCGCCTGCCCGGTTCCCGCGGAGCCCTCACCCTGCGCCGGCGCATCTACGGCTTCGCGTTCGCGCTCGTGGCGGGGCCGCTGCTCACCTGGCTCCTCACCGCCTTCCGGAGCGACGACTCGATCACCTCCGACGTGCTCGCCTACCAGCTGCTGGTGGTGGTGGCCGCGCTGATCGGCGGCATCTGGCCGGCGTTGTTCGCGGCGGTGCTCTCCGGATTCACGCTCGACTACTTCTTCGTCGATCCGCTCTACACCGTCACCGTCGACGAGCCCCTGCACATCCTCGCCCTCGTGCTCTACGTGGTGATCGCGGTGCTGGTGAGCATCGTCGTCGACCAGGCGGCGCGGCGCTCGCGGGCGGCGCGCCGCTCGGCGGCCGAGTCGGAACTCGTGGCCACGGTGGCCGGCAGCGTGCTCCGCGGGGAGGATGCGCTGCAGGCGCTCGTGACCCAGACCCGGGAGGCGTTCGGGCTCACCGGGGTGCGACTCGTGCGGGCGGGCGCGACAGTCGCGGCCGACGGCGAGCCCGCCGGCGCCGAGGGCTCGGTCGTCGCTGCGGGCCCCGCGGGTTCTGCGCGCTCTGCGGGCGGGGACGCCGCGGCCGATGTCGTGTCGATGCCGGTCGACGACGAGACCGTGCTGGAGCTGTCGGGGCGGGAGTTGCAGGCATCCGATCGCCGGTTGCTCGCGGTGATCGTGGCGCAGATCGCCGCCGCGCTCGAACACGCGGGGCTCGAGGAGACGGCACGCGGCCTCGCCCCGCTCGCGGCCGCCGACCGGGTGCGGTCGGCGCTGCTCGCCGCGGTCGGGCACGACCTGCGGCGGCCGCTGACCGCGGCGACCGCGGCGGTGACCGGCCTCCGTGCCCGGGACGCCACGCTGAGCGCCGCCGATCGCGACGAGCTGCTCGCCACCGCCGAGGAGAGCCTCGGCACCCTCGCCCAGCTGCTCACCGACCTCCTCGACGTGAGCCGGGTGCAGGCCGGCGTGCTCGGCGTCTCGCTCGTGCCGGTCGACCTCGAGGACCTGTTGCCGGGCGTGCTCGACGAGCTCGGCCTCGGCCCCGACGAGGTCGAGCTCGAGCTGGCCGCCGACCTCCCGGCGTTCGCCGCCGACCCGGTGCTGCTCGACCGCGTGCTGGTGAACCTGCTCTCGAACGCGCTGCGGTACAGCCCGGCGGGGGAGCAGGTGGTGGTCTCGGCGAGCACCTTCGCCGACACGGTGCAGCTGCGGGTCGTCGACCGGGGACCTGGCATCCCGCCCGACCGGCGCGACGACGTGTTCGTGCCGTTCCAGCGGCTCGGCGACAAGGAAGCCGAGCAGGCCGGGGATTCGGACCGCACCGCGTCGCTCGACCACGACCTCGTCGACGTGGCCCGGCAGGTACTCGCCGACGCCGCGCGGGTGCAGCTGGCGCGGGTGGCGGCGAGCTACGACGCCCGGGATCTGGCCGGTTTCGACGAGGAGAGCGAGCGGTTCCTCGCGCTGATCGAGGTGCAGGACCGGGTGCGGCCGCGCATCCGGAGTCCG
>BADC01000167.1 GCA_000333435.1 Corynebacterium-like bacterium B27
ATCGCCTGGGCCGGGAGAGCGGCACCGCGGGCAGCGCGCTCTTCGACGAGGTGCAGGAGGCCTCCGACCAGATCGGCTCCCTCGGCGGCACGCCGCTCGTCGTCGCCACGAAGGAGCCCGGCCGGCCGGCCGAACTGCTCGGGGTCGTCTACCTCAAGGACGTCGTGAAGGAGGGCATCGCCACCCGCTTCGCCGAACTGCGGGCGATGGGCATCCGTACCGTCATGGTCACCGGCGACAACCCGCTGACCGCGCGCGCCATCGCGGCCGAGGCCGGCGTCGACGACTACCTGGCCGAGGCGACGCCGGAGGACAAGCTGGCGCTCATCCGCCGCGAGCAGGAGGGCGGCCGTCTCGTCGCGATGACGGGCGACGGCACGAACGACGCACCGGCACTCGCCCAGGCGGATGTCGGCGTGGCGATGAACACGGGCACCAGCGCCGCGAAGGAGGCCGGCAACATGGTCGACCTCGACTCCGACCCCACGAAGCTCATCGACATCGTGGCCATCGGCAAGCAACTGCTGATCACCCGCGGGGCACTCACCACGTTCTCCATCGCGAACGACGTGGCGAAGTACTTCGCCATCATCCCCGCGATGTTCAGCGCCGTGTTCCCCGGTCTCGCGCTCCTCAACATCATGCAGCTGCACTCGCCGGCCTCGGCCATCCTCTCGGCGGTCATCTTCAACGCGCTGGTGATCATCGCGCTCATCCCGCTCGCCCTCCGTGGCGTGAAGTACCGGCCGCTGTCGGCTTCGCGCATCCTCAACCGCAACCTCCTCGTCTACGGGCTCGGCGGGGTGATCGCGCCGTTCATCGGCATCAAGCTGATCGACCTGCTCGTCTCCCTCATCCCCGGGTTCTGACCCCTCCCACGAAAGGCACCCTCATGGCCTCCTCCCGCGGCTTCGCCCGCCCCTACTGGGTGGCGCTCCGCTTCCTGCTCATCGCCACCGTCGCCCTCGGCATCGTGTACCCGCTCGCCGTGCTCGGCGTGGGCCAGCTCGTGCTGCCCGCGCAGGCGAACGGCAGCATGATCACCGCCGCCGACGGCACAGTCACCGGTTCGTCGCTCATCGGCCAGTCGTTCGCCGACACCGACGGCAACGCCCTGCCGCAGTGGTTCCAGTCGCGGCCCTCGGCCGCCGGCTACGACGGGTCGGCCTCGGTCGCCAGCAACGACGGCCCCGAGAACCCCGACCTTCTCGACGAGATCGCCGCGCGCAAGGCCGCGATCTCGGAGCTCGACGGCGTCGACCCGGCCGGCATCCCGGCGGATGCGCTCACCACCTCCGCCTCCGGGCTCGACCCCCAGATCAGCCCGCAATACGCTCTACTGCAGGTGCCCCGTGTCGCGGCGGCGCGTGGACTGGAGGAGTCGCAGGTTCATGATCTGGTCGAGTCGTTCATCCAGGGGCGCGACCTCGGTTACCTCGGCAACGAGACCGTCAACGTGCTCCAGCTCAACCTCGCCCTCGCGCAGCTGGGCTGACCGGGTGCCGGCGTGAAGCAGGGGAGACTCCGGGTGCTGCTGGGCGCGGCGCCCGGGGTCGGCAAAACCTACACCATGCTCGAGGAGGGCCGGCGCCTGCGGGCCGCCGGTAAGGACGTGGTGATCGCCATCGTCGAGACCCACGGGCGAGCGGGCACGGCCTCGATGGCCGCCGGCTTCGAGGTGGTGCCGCGACTGCGGGTCGGCCACCGCGGGGTCGAGCTCGACGAGATGGACCTCGACGCGGTGCTCGCCCGCGCCCCCGAGTACGCGCTGGTCGACGAGCTCGCCCACACCAACGCCCCCGGGCTCGCCCACGAGAAACGCTGGCGCGACGTCGAGACGCTGCTGGATGCGGGGATCAACGTGCTCTCGACGGTGAACATCCAGCACATCGAGTCGTTGAACGACGTGGTGGAGCAGATCACCGGCGTGCCGCAACGCGAGACGGTGCCGGATGCGGTGCTGCGCGCGGCCGACCAGATCGAGGTCGTCGACCTCGCCCCCAGGCTTCGCGCGACCGCCTGGCCGAGGGGCAGGTCTACCCCGC
>BADC01000166.1 GCA_000333435.1 Corynebacterium-like bacterium B27
CGACGGCTGGTTCTCCGGCCGGCGCGACGCCGACGCCCGTTTCGGTGACTGCAACGTCGACCCCGCGGTCTGGGCGCAGGGGCTCGCGCCGTTCGTGCGCCGGGTGCGCGAGCACGGCATGCAGTTCGGGCTGTGGTTCGAGCCCGAGATGGTGAACCTCGACTCCGACCTCGCCCGCGAGCATCCGGACTGGCTGCTCGCGCCCTCGGAAGGCGTGGGACTGTCGTCGCGGCAGCAGTACGTGCTCGACATCGGCAAACCGGAGGTGTCGCAGTACCTCCTCAAGCGCATCGACCTGCTCGTGCGCGAGTACGCGATCGACTACATCAAGTGGGACCACAACCGCGACCTCTCCGAGGCGGTGAGCCGCGGGGCGGCCGGCGCGGGCGACCGCCCGGGCGTGCGGCGGCAGACCCTGGCGCTCTACGCCCTCCTCGACGAGTTGCGGCGCCGGCATCCGGGCCTCGAGATCGAGACCTGCTCGGGCGGGGGCGGGCGCATCGACCTCGGCATCCTCGAGCGCACCGACCGGGTCTGGGCGTCGGACTGCAACGACCCGGTCGAACGGCTCGAGATCGAGCGCTGGACCTCGCTGCTCCTGCCGCCCGAGCTCATCGGCAGCCACCTCGGCGCCGCCCGTGCGCACACCACCTCGCGGGTGACGTCGGCGCCGTTCCGCCTCGCCACCGCGCTGTTCGCCCACTCGGGGATCGAGTGGGACCTCACCGGATGCACCGAGGAGGAGCTCGAGCAGATCGCCACCTGGTCGGCGATGTACCGCGAGTTCCGCTCGCTCGTGCACGGCGGACGCGTGGTGAACGCCGACCTGGCCGACCCGGCCACGAGCCTGCACGGCGTGGTGGGCGAGAACGGCCGGGCGCTCTTCGCGTGGTCGCGGGTGGCGACCTCCGCCGGCGGGCAGTCGGGGCGGGTGCGGTTGCCGGGCCTCGACCCCGAGGCGCACTACGAGCTGCGGCTGCGCGAAGACCTCGGCCGGCCGAGCCGGCACGAGGCCCGCGACCCCGGGTGGGCCGAGGCGGCTGCGCAGGGCTGGGTCGCGGTGCCCGGCAGCGTCGCGGCCGTCGCGGGGCTTCCGCTGCCCACTCTCAACCCGCAGCAGACCTTGCTGATCGAAGTACGGCGAACGGATGCGCGTGGCGCCGCCACCGCGACCGCTCCGGATGAGAGCGTTGAGGCATGACCGAACCCACTTCCTCCCCCTCTCCTTCCGTGCTCTTCGTGGGCGACAGCGTCACCGATTGCGGGCGCCGCGACGACCCCGAGGGGCTCGGCCAGGGGTATGTGCGCGTGCTCGCCGGCACGCCCCAGCTCGCCGGCCGCGCGGTGCTGAACCGCGGCATCAGCGGCAACCGGGTCGTCGACCTCGAGGAGCGCTGGGCGGACGACGTGCTCGCTGCCGAGGCCGGTGTGGTGAGCATCCTGATCGGCATCAACGACACCTGGCGACGGTACGACAGCGACGACCCCACCTCTGCGGAAGACTACGAGGCCGGTTACCGGCGACTGCTCACCGCACTGGTGGAGCGTTCGCAGCCGACGCTCGTGCTGATGGAGCCGTTCCTCCTCCCGGTGCGACCCGAGCAGGAGGGGTGGCGCGAGGATCTCGACCCGAAGATCGCGGTCGTGCACCGCCTCGCCGAGGAGTTCGGCGCGGTGCTCGTGCCCACCGACGTCGAGCTCACCCGGCTCGCCGGCGAGACCGGTGCCGCCGCACTCGCGTCCGACGGGGTGCACCCGACTGCGGAGGGGCACGCGGCGATGGCCGCGATCTGGCTCGCGCACGCCGGGCACCTGCTGGTCGATTGACCGGTAACCCTGCAAATGAAGAGGACCGACGCCCTATACGGGATCGGTCCTCTTCATTTGCAGAGTTACCAGCCGCACTCAGCCGCGGAGCAGTGCCGCGAGCCGCTGGAGGGCGGCCGGGGAGGTCGTCACGTGCGGCGAGAACCGGATGCGGCTGTCGCCGTGCAGCGTCGACGACACCCCCGCCGCGGCGAGCCGCGCGTGTGCCTCGGGCGCCGCACCCGCCGGGTAGCCCGCCACGACGATGCCGGCGCGCCGCTCGGGTTCGCGCGGCGAGAGGAGGGTGAGCCCTGCGGCATCGATCGCGTCGGCGATGGTGCCGGCCGCGGACCCGATGCGGGCGGCGGTATCGGCCACGCCGGCCGCCGCCAGCTCCTCCAGCGCCGTTGCGAGCGCGCCGGAGGTGAAGGGCGACAGGTTCGTCACCGCATGCCGCTCCGCCCCGGCCACGAGCGGATGGATCGTGCCGTCGTAGCGGGCCTGGTCCTCCGCCCCCGCCCAGCTGCCGAGCGTCGGCTCGACCCGCGCGAGTCCCTGCTCGGAGAACGCGAGGAAGCCCGTGCCCCAGCCCGCGCGCAACCATTTCTGCCCGCCCACCGCGAGCGCGTCGACCGGAGACCAATCGGTCTCGATCGCCCCGAAGCCCTGGATCCCGTCGACCACGAGCAGCCGCTCGGGCCCGAGCACCGCGCGCAGGCCGGCGAGATCGGCGCGGTACCCGGTGCGGAAGTCGACCGCGCTCACCGCGAGGGCGGTGACGGCGGGTGTCAGTGCCGCCGCAACGCGCTCGGGCGTGACGGGCAGCAACTCGCCCGCGCCGGGGAGCGAGCGCACCCGGAGCCGGCCGGCCGCTTCGGCGCGCACCCAGGGGTACACGTTGGCCGGGAACTCGTCGCGGCTCAGCAGCACCTCGCCGCCCAGCCCGAACGCGGTCTGCAGCAGCCCCTGCGAGGTGCTCGTGGTGAGCGCCACGCGTGAGACCGGCACTCTAGTGAGGCGGGCGACGGCGGCGCGAGCGCGTTCGTGCTCGCCGTGCAGCTCGGCCGACGTCGTCGGGCCGGGCCGCATCGCCGTGGCGAGCAGCCGCTGCACGGTCTCGGCGACGGCCGCCGTCGGCGGCCCGTAACTCGCGTGGTTGACGTAGAGGTCGAGCTCGGAGTTGGTCCCGCCCGTCATGCGTCGCCCGCGATGCCCTCCTGCTGGCTGCGCAGACGCCAGACCTGCGGCACCGGGAGTGCCGCGTCGCCGTCGCCCGAGCCGTTCGTCTCGAAGTGGTCGACGAACGGGCCGATCGTCGCCTGCCACTCCGTGTTCACCGGGTCGCCCTCGAGCGCCGCCATGGCGGCGAGGAAGTCGTCGCACTCCACGAGATGGAAGAGGTGCCGCCCCGAGCGCCAGATGGTCCAGTCACGGATGCCGATCTCGCCGAACCGGGCGGCGAGCGCCTCGGGAATGGTGGCGTGGGTCTCGTCGTAGCCCGACTCGAGGCCGTCACGGGTGAGGGAGTGCAGGGCGACGCGCATCGATGTCCTTCGTGGTCGGGGCGAACGTCTTCATGCTGCCATAACGGCTGCTGCCATAACGGCCCGGTGCGCCGAACCAGCGCAGCGTGAATCCGCACAGCGGTCCGATCGCCAGAGCGAACACCAGGGTGCCGATGCCGACATTGCCGCCGAGCAGCCAACCCACCAGCAGCACGCTGCCTTCGACCAACCCGCGCGCCAGCCAGATCGGCCAGCCCAGGCGGGAGTGGATGCCCGTCATCAGCCCGTCGCGCGGCCCCGGCCCCAGGGCTGCGCCGATGTAGATGCCGCTGGCCACCGCGAGCAGCAGCAACCCCGCCGCGAAGACCAGGACTTGCAGCCACAGCAGGTCGATCGGCGGGATGACCCAGAGTGCGGCCTGAATGGTCGTTCCGACCAGCAGCACGTTGAGCAGGGTGCCGATGCCCGGCCGTTGACGCAGCGGAATCCAGAGCAGCAGCACACCGAGCCCGATGAGGTTGGTGAGGATGCCGATGCCCCATCCGGTGTGTGCGTCGACGCCCTGAGCAAGCACCATCCACGGCTCGACGCCGATCGCCGCTCGCAGGATGAGACTGTCGGCCACCCCGTACAGCACGAGACCGCCGAGCAGTCGCAGGATGCGCGGGGCGGCGTAGTGGCTCATGAAGATAGCCAATCGCGAGATTGGCCTGCGTTCAAGGAGCCAATATCGCTAGAGTGGATTCATGGCTGACGCGCGTATCGGAACCCGCTCTCTCCTGGCCCTGCTCGGCGACTGGCGTCAGCCGGCCACCGGGCCATCGTATCTGGCGCTCTTCGACCGCATCCGTCTGCTCGTGCTCGACGGCCGCATCGCCGTCGACACGCGTCTGCCCGCCGAGCGCGATCTCGCGCAGGCCCTCGGCGTGAGCCGCACCATGGTCTCGGCGGCGTACCGCGAGCTGCGCGACGCGGGGTACACCCAGAGCGTGCGCGGCTCGGGCAGCGTCACCCGGCTGCCGGGCCGGGCACCCGTGGGCGGTCACGACGTCTCGGGCGACTTCATCGACTTCTCGAAGGCCACCCTGCCGGCTCACCCCGGTCTGTTCGCCGCCACCCAGGATGCGCTGGCCGACTACCCAGCGTCGCTCACCACGAGCGGGCTCGACCCGTTCGGCGAGCTCGTGCTGCGCGAGGCGATCGCCGCGCGGTACACCGAGCGCGGCCTCCCGACCAGCGTCGAGCAGGTGATGGTGACCATCGGCGCCCAGCACGCCATCTTCCTGCTCGCGCGCGTGCTGCTCAGCCGGGGCGACCGCGCGGTGGTGGAGCTGCCGAGCTACCCGCACGCCTACGAGGCGCTGAAGGCGGCCGGCGCGCGGCTCGTGCCGGTGACGGTGGCCGCGGCAGGCGCCGACGACGACGGGATGCACGGGTGGGACGCCGCGGGCATCGAGCAGGCGTTCGCCCGCACCAGCCCGGCCTTGGCCTACCTCATGCCCGACTTCCACAACCCCACGGGCGAATCGATGCCCGTGGCGCTGCGCGAGCAGGTGCTCGCCGCCGCTGCCCGTCAGGGCTCGATCGTGATCGCCGACGAGACCTCCGGCGAGCTCGACATCGACCGCCCCGAGCGCTTCCTGCCGTTCGCGGCCTACGCGGATGCGGCCACGGCGGCCTCGGCGGTGATGATCGGCTCGGTCGGCAAGACGGTGTGGTCGGGGTTGCGGGTGGGGTGGATCCGCGCTGATCCCGCCATCATCCGCAAGCTCGCCGGCGCCCGGTTCTCGGGCGACCTCGGCACGCCGGTGCTCGAACAACTGGTGGTGGCGCGCATCCTGCGCGACTTCGAGCCGGTGCTGGCGTTGCGTGCCGCCCAGTTGCGAGAGGGTCGCGACACGGTCATCCGGATGCTCGGCGAGCGCTTCCCGGATTGGCGCGTGCCCCGGGTGCACGGTGGTCTCGCCACCTGGGTGAACCTCGGCGCACCGATCAGCTCGCAACTCGCCCTGGCGGCGCGCTCCCGCGGCGTGCTCATCACGGCCGGCCCGCGCTTCGGTCTCGACGGGGCGTTCGAGCGGTTCCTCCGCATCCCCATCGGCTATCAGCTCAACGAGCTCGAGCGCGGCCTCGACGCCCTCCTCGCGAGCAGCAGCACCCTCACCCACGCCCCCGTCCCCCCAGCCGACCTCTACGCCGACGTCGTCTGATTCCCGCGCCCCCCCGCTCAGACCTTCGCGTCCTGCTTCGGGAACACCACCTTCTGCACGATGATGATGGCCGATGCCGCGATCGGGATGGCGACGAGCGCGCCGAGCACCGAACCGAGGGTGCCGCCGGCGATCGCCGCGATGACGACGATCGAGCCCGGCACCGACACCGCCCGGTTCATGATGCGGGGGCTCAGGAAGTACGCCTCCACCTGCATGTAGACGAGGTAGTAGATCGCCGCCACCAGGGCCGTGACCGGTGAGGCGAACAGGCAGGCGAGGGTGATGATGATCGCCCCGCTCAGCGTGCCGACGAGGGGGATGAGCGACGCGAGGAACGCCACGAACGCGAACAGCGCAGGGAGCGGTGCGCCGATGATGCTGAGGAAGATGAGGCTGAGCACACCGTTGATGGCCGCGAGCCCGATCTGCCCCACCACGTATCGGCCGACAGCACCGGTGACGTCGTCGGTGAGGGAGGCGAAGGAGGCCCGCTTGTTCGCCGGCACGAACCGGTAGGTGACCCGCTTCATGCCGCGCAGCGACGCCAGGAAGTAGAGGGTGAGGATGAGCACGATCACCGCGCCGGTCGCGCCGCTCGCGATGCCGGTGCCCACGGCGAGGAGGCCGCCGCCGATGTTCAGCAGGTTGTTGGGGTCTTTGAAGAAGGCCGTCGCATCCTGCACCGCCTTGTCGATGTCGACGAAGCCGCCGATCTGCGACTGCAGGCCGGTGACGAAGTCGCTGTGCTCGAAGTCCTGCACGATCTGCGGGAACTGCTGGATGAAGTTCGACGCCTGGTCGACGATGAGCGGGATGACCGCGAACAGCAGTCCGCCGAACAGCAGGATGACCGCGGCGAACACGATCACGATCGCGACCGGTCGCGGCATCTTGCGCTCGAGCCACGACACGAGCGGGTCGAGACCCAGGGCGAGGAAGAGGGCGACGCCGACGTAGACGAGCACCGTGCTGAGCTGGGTGACCACGCCGCCGATGAGGATGGCCAGCAGCACGCCGAGGCCCCCCACCAGGCCGATGCGGAACGCGTTGACGCGCACCGCCGGAACCGTGTCACGGCCCGCGATGTCGAGATCCGACCCCGGCTGCAGGGCGCTGGTCTCCGGCGGAGCGACCCGCGGTTTGCGATTGAACACGAAGACACCTCATCTCGACTCATCGCAAGAGTATCCCGCTGCGGTCGGCAGCGCCCGCGATCGACCATCTCGTGCGTTCGGCGTTCTCATGCGTTAATGGGGGTATGGGAAAGCTCCTGTACGGCACCTCGGGCATCGAGATCGAGTTCGACGACCGCACACTCACGCATCTGCAGATCGTGATCGCCGCGAAGTTGCGGCGCAAGGAGAGCTTCTTCTTCTCATGGCGCGACGACCCGGCGGTGGGCGACGGCCGCTCGAGCATCTGGCTCGACTGCGCCATCCCGCTCTACTTCAAGTTCGCGGGCGGGCGCGTGCCGTCGATCAACCGCGAGTGGCTCGACGTGCTGACCGCCTCCTCGAACGGGTCGGGTGGCCTGCAGTTCACCGAAGAGCCGGGCACCCGTGGTGCCAACGGAAACGGCAACGGAAACGGGCATGGCGGCGCATCGGGCCCGGCCACAGTGCGCTAGACGTGCGATAGACCTGCGCTAGATCGGTGTGCGCTAGATCGGCGTGCGCTAGATCGACGCCTCGACGGCGGCCTTCGCCTCGGCGAGCGAGGCATGGGTGCCGAGGTTCTTGCCGCTGCGGGCGGTGGCGACGAAGCCGTGCACCCATTTCTCGGTGACGATGCCGAGCGGTCGGGCGTCGGGCGTCGTCGCGACCCAGAGGCCGGATTGGGCTTCGCGCCAGCTGACGGCGCGCGTGGTGAGTGTGTCAGTCATTGTTCTCCTTTGAACGCGACCTCCTGAATCATAAGCGCTCGCCACCGTCCCTGCGTCATCGCGTAGGGAACGCGCAGGGTTCGGCGCCGCCCCCGACAGGAAAGCGTTAGGACCGGCGCCCGGGCCCGCGATCAGGCGTTGGATCGACATCCGTCAACAATCCCTGTCGGATGGAGAATCCCGTGCTCGACATCGTCTATGTCGCTGCGATCCTGGCCGTGTTCGGTCTCGTCGCCCCTGGTCGCCTGGGGAGTCGAGAAGCTGTGATCGGCATCGATGTCCTGGCCGTGGTGCTGGGCGTGGCGGCTGTGGCCTACCTCGTCTACGCCCTCGTGAAGCCGGAGCGGTTCTGACGTGTCCGCCCTCGAGATCTGGCTCGCCGTCGCGCAATTCGCGACCCTCGCGCTCGCCCTCGGCCTCCTGCACCGGCCGCTCGGCGACTACATCGCGCGCACCTTCACCTCCTCGAAGAACCTCCGGGTGGAGCGCGGCTTCTACCGGCTGATCGGCGTCGCCCCCGACTCCGAGCAGAGCTGGGGCGCCTACCTCCGCGGGGTGCTCGCGTTCTCCGTGATCGGGGTGCTGCTGGTCTACCTCATCCAGCGCCTGCAGGCCGTGCTGCCCTATTCGCTCGGCTTCACCGCCGTGCCGGAGGGCCTGTCGTTCAACACGGCGATCTCGTTCGTCACCAACACGAACTGGCAGTCCTACTCGCCCGACGTCACGATGGGCTACACCGTGCAGCTCATCGGGCTGGCCGTGCAGAACTTCGTGTCGGCGGCGGTCGGTCTCGCGGTGGCCGTCGCGCTCATCCGCGGCTTCTCCCGGCGCTCCACCGGCACCATCGGCAACTTCTGGGTCGACCTCACCCGCGGCATCCTGCGCATCCTGCTGCCGATCTCGTTCCTCGCGGCGATCGTGCTCATCGCCGGCGGCGTCGTCCAGAACCTCACCGGGTTCACGGATGTGACGACGCTGACGGGTGCGACCCAGTCGATCCCGGGTGGCCCGGTGGCGTCGCAGGAGGCCATCAAGCTGCTCGGCAACAACGGCGGCGGGTTCTTCAACGTGAACTCCGCGCATCCGTTCGAGAACCCGACGCCGTGGACGAACCTGTTCGAGATCGTGCTGATGCTCGCCATCCCGTTCGCCCTGCCCCGCACCTTCGGCACCATGGTGGGCGACAAGCGCCAGGGCTACGCCATCCTCGCGGCGATGGCCGCCATCTTCGTGGTGTCGCTGACCGCACTCACCGTGTTCGAGGCGGTCGGCGCCGGCAGCGGCCCGATGGCGGCGGGCGGCGCGATGGAGGGCAAGGAGCAGCGCTTCGGCATCTTCGCCTCGACGCTGTTCGGCACCACGAGCACGATCACGTCCACCGGCGCCGTGAACTCGATGCACGACAGCTACACCTCGCTCGGCGGCATGATGACGCTGTTCAACATGATGCTCGGCGAGATCGCCCCCGGCGGCATCGGCGCGGGGCTCTACGGCATGCTCGTCATTGCCATCATCACCGTGTTCATCGCCGGACTGCTCGTCGGGCGCACCCCCGAGTACCTCGGCAAGAAGCTCGGCCCGCGCGAGATCAAGCTCGCGAGCCTCTACATCCTGGCCACCCCCACCCTCGTGCTGGCGGGCACCGCGGCGAGCTTCGCCATTCCGGCGGTGCGAGCGGATGTCGAGTCGACGTCGATCTGGAACCCCGGCCTGCACGGGTTCAGCGAGGTGCTCTACGCGTTCACGAGCGCGGCGAACAACAACGGCTCGGCCTTCGCCGGACTCACCGCGAACACGCCCTGGTTCAACACGGCGCTCGGCGTGGTGATGCTGCTCGGCCGGTTCGTGCCGATCGTGTTCGTGCTGGCGCTCGCCGGGTCACTCGCCGCGCAGGGCAAGGTGCCGGTGACGGCCGGAACCCTGCCCACCCACCGCCCGCAGTTCGTGGGCCTCCTCGTCGGCGTCGTCGTCATCGTCGTCGCCCTCACCTACTTCCCCGTGCTCGCACTCGGACCTCTCGCCGAAGGGCTTCAGTAACCCATGTCCACCTTCACCTCCCAGATCGCCACGGGTCTTCCCGAGGCGCTCCGCAAATTGAGTCCGCGCCGGATGTGGCGGAACCCCGTCATGTTCATCGTCGAGGTCGGAGCGGCGCTGACCACCCTCATCGCCATCGTGCAGCCCTTCACCGACGCCACCGACTCGCTCGCCTTCACCTGGGCGATCGCGGTGTGGCTCTGGCTCACCGTGCTGTTCGCGAACCTCGCCGAGTCGGTGGCGGAGGGCCGTGGCAAGGCGCAGGCCGCGACGCTCCGGGCCACGCGCACGAGCACCATGGCCGCCCGGGTCGTCGACTACGACCAGGCGGCCGACCCCGCGGCGGAGCGCGCCGGCACCACCCAGGTGGCCTCGGCCGACCTGCGGCTCGGCGACGTGGTCGTGGTGGTGGCGGNCGAGCTCGTGCCGG
>BADC01000165.1 GCA_000333435.1 Corynebacterium-like bacterium B27
CGCTGAACGCTCCCGAGCCGAGCCGAGCCCCCCGTCCGGCGAAGCGCGTCGCGGCGGCGAAGGCGTCCAAGCGCGGGCGATTCCACCGACCAGAACTCCAGTCGCCGTGGGAGCGGATCGCGGGAAACCGGGTGGTGCAGATCGTGAGCGGGGCCGTGCTCGTGGGGGGAACGGCGACCCTCGTCGTGGTGGCGCTCGGCCGCTGAGCGGCCTGCTCGCGCCGGCCGAGCGGGGCGTCACAGGTGCGGGACGGCCGTCACGATCGCGGCCGTCATCGCCTCGAACCCCATGTCACGCACCACGAAGAGGTTCGTGAACGACATGACATCGACCGGACCGGCCCCCTCTCGCCAGGACGCGACCAGTCGATGGACCGCCTCGGCGGTGGCCACGCGAACCTGCCACGAGCGGCCGTCGTCGAGCACGATCACCGCGCTGACGTCGACGATGCCGAGAAGAGCGCGGTGGGCAAGATCATGCCCGCGAAGGTGTTGAGGAGCCCGAGCTCTTTCACCAGCACGAATTTCGGCAGCAGCGTGAGGATGCCCGGCACCATCAACGCGGTGAGGAAGAGGCTGAACATTCAGCTCCCGGCCGCGCCAGCGCAGTCGGGCGAAGGCGTAGGCGGCGAGCGCCGAGAAGAACACTATCAGCACCGTCGAGAGGGGTGGCGTAAATGACCGAGTTCAGCAGGAAGTGCCCGATCTCGATCGATGCTCCCGAGCCGCCCTCGGCGATGGCCTGCTCGGGCGTGGCGAGCCCGAGCACCCGCTGGAACGCACCGAGCGTGAACCCGGTGGGTACGAGCGAGGCGGGGTCGGTGATGAGGGAGTAGTTGTTCGAGAGCGCGGTGCGCAGAATCCAGTAGAACGGGAAGATCGTGACGAACAGCACGATCACGATGTAGGCCCAGGCGACGGCGCGGCCGAGGCTGAAGCGGCGTCGGGCCCGACGGGCTATCGGGCGGGCCGTTGCAGCCGGCGAAGCGGCGGTGGGGCGGGGGCGGGCGGCAGTGGTGGTGGTCATCAGTCGGTGTCCGATTCGCTCGCGCGCAACAGGCGCATCTGCAGGAAAGTGATGACGATGAGCACCGCGAAGAGCGCGAGCGACATCGCCGAGGCGTAGCCGAAGTCGAACTGCCCGAAGGCCTTGCTGTAGATGTACATCTGCAGCACGTTCGAGGCGTTCGCGGGGCCGCCCTTCGTGGCGACCTGCACGATGTCGAACACCTGGAAGGCGCCGATCACGTTGAGCACCACGACGAGCGCGAGGATGGGCCGCAGGAGCGGCAGGGTCAGGCGGCGGAACATCTGGAACTCGCTCGCGCCGTCGATCCGGCCCGCTTCGTAGATGGTCGGCGGGATGGTCTGCAGCCCCGCGAAGATGATGATGGCGGTGTAGCCGAGCGACTTCCACACGCTGATGATGGCGATGGACGGGATGGCCCAGGCCCGCGAAGTGAGGAACTGGATGCTCTGACCGGTGAGGTGCTCGAGCACGATGTTGATGATGCCGAGCTGGGTGTCGAGCATCCACGACCACACCGTCGCTGCGACGACGCCCGAGATGAGGAACGGCAGGATGATGAGGCCGCGGATCACGGTCGACGCGGTGAGCCGGTGCAGCACCACGGCGGTGATGATCGAGAGCGTGAGCCCCAGAGCCACGGAGAGCAGCACGAAGTACACGGTGACGAGCAGCGAGCTCCAGAACACGTCGTCGCCGAGCAGCTTCACGAAGTTGTCGAGCCCGACCCACTTCGGCGGCGTGAGCACCTTGAAGTCGGTGAAGCTCAGGTAGATGCCGCGGAGCGTGGGGTAGGCGGCGAACACCAGGAACCCGATGAGAGCCGGCGCGATGAAGAGCCACGCCAGCTTCGCGTCACCGCGGTGCGCGGGCGCCTTCGCGTTCACGGAGCCGCGCCGGTCGCGCTTCCGGTCGGCGCGGGAGGGCCTCGCCGGCCCTGCCGCTGTTGATCTCGCGATCACCATTGATCCACCTGTTCCGCCGGTTCGTCTCGGCCGGAAATCCCGAATGGCGGGGGGACGATTTCCGGATCTGCACTTGCACGGACAGACTAGAGATGATTTATTCACAATGTCAAGTAATTGCGAACGAGGGATTTCCGACATGACTCACGGCGAGGAAGCCGTCATTGTGCTGCGCGCGGCCGGGGTGTCGCTCGCCGTCGAACTGACCTCTCCGGTGCCCCAGGTGCTGCACTGGGGCGCGGATCTGGGGCCGCTCGACGGCGCCGATCTGCGCGCTCTGCGAAGCACGGCGCAGCCCGCCCAGCTCAACAACTCACCGGATGCGCCGCGCGTCTTCTCGGTCTGGCCCACCGAGCGGGACGGCTGGTCGGGCACCCCGGCTCAGTCGGGTCACGCCGGCGGCACCCGCACCACGCCGCGGCCGGTGCTGGCGGGGTGGGACGTGACGGGCGGCGACGATCGCGACGGGACGGGTGGCGCCGGCGGCGCGCTCGAGCTGCGCTTCGTCGACGCCGTCACGGCGATGCGGTCGCGCATCCGCTACACCCTCGACCCGCACGGGGTGCTCGCGGTCGACCTCGACCTCACCCGCGACCTCTCGGTCGGCACCCCCGGCTCCGCCGAACCGTATGCTCTCGCCAGCCTCGACGCGCTGCTCCCGTTGCCCGAACGGGCCGGCGAGATCGCCGACTTCGCGGGCAAATGGTGCCGCGAGCGCTCGCTGCAGCGCACGCCCGTGCGCTTCGGCGCGCACCGGCGCGAAAGCCGCCGGGCAGCCCG
>BADC01000164.1 GCA_000333435.1 Corynebacterium-like bacterium B27
GCCGCCGCTGGGCCGGGCGATGATGATGGCGCCGGACTGCGGGCCCGACCCGGTTGCGGTGCGGATGAGCCCCAGCACCTCGAGCACCCGCAGCGCCTCGCGCACACTCGAACGCCCCACGCCGAGCTCGGCAGCGAGGGCACGTTCGGCCGGCAGGTGGTCGCCCGGTTTGAGGGCGCCGGAGAGGAGGTCGCTCTCGATGCGTTGCAGCACCACCTCCCAGGCGCGGGCGGTCTCGAGCGCCGTTCCGCTCATCCGTTCCCCCTCCCGCGTGTGGTCAGACCACATGGTCCGACCACACTCTACACGAACTGCGGTGGCATGGCCGCTTCCCGGATGCCGCGGGATGCGGCACTCTGGGGGGATGAGTGACTACAGCGACCCCGCCACCGCCGCACAGCGACTGAGCAATTCCGACCGCGATGGTGCCGTTTCGGCGCTGGCGCGCGCGCTCGCCGACGGCCGCATCACGACCGACGAGTTCACCGAACGCTCCACGGCGGCCAAGAGCGCCGTGACCCGGGGCGACCTCGCTCCGTTGTTCGCCGACCTGCCCGACACCTCGGCGCAGAGCATCCCGGCGTCGGCGACCGCACCGGCGCCCGACCCCGACTTCGCTCCGCCGGTGGCCCGTGAGCAGGTCTACGACCCCACCGGCAACGGCGGGGGCCGCCGTCAGCCCCTCGGCGGAACCGCCGGCCGCGTCATCGTCTCGCTGTCGCCGTTCATCGCCCTCGGCCTGTTCTTCCTCTTCGGGTACTACACGCCCGACGGGTTCCGCTGGTCGTGGATCTTCTTCGTGCTCATCCCGATCGCCGGCATCGTGGTCTACGGCCCCGGCGCGAACTCCCGCCGCGACCGCGACGGCTACTAGAGCCGCCGCGGATCCGCCCGCGGAGGTGGGCGTCAGCCGGCGATGCCGTCGAGATCTCGCAGGTCGGCGTCCGACAGCTCCAGCCCGGCGCCCGCGATGTTCTCGTGCAGGTGCGCGACCGACGAGGTGCC
>BADC01000163.1 GCA_000333435.1 Corynebacterium-like bacterium B27
AGGTGACCGCCAGGTGAACGCGAGGTGTCCCCGCCCGCCCCTCACTGCCCTCAGCCGCCGCCGCAACGACGGAGATTCAACGGACTTGTCGCGAACGACGGAGCGACAGTCCGCTCTGGGCGAGAACTCCGTCGTTCGCGCACCGAAGCGCGTGCAGCTACCGCGGCGCGGGGCACCGCGAACCTGAGTCAGAAGTGGGTGATGCCGTAGGGGGGCTGCACGGGGGCGAGGAGGCGGGCGAAGGCGGCTGCCGCGCCCGGGGTGTGCTCCGTGACGCGGCCGGCCGCCGCGAGCACCCGCGCGTCGGCGCCACCGAGGTAGAGCGAGCCGAGCGCCGCGGCGTCGAGCTCGAGGGCGGGGGTGGCCGAGTCGTCGCGAACGACCTGGGCGCGGGTGCCGGCCACGCGCATCCGGTAGCGTCCGTCGGCGTGACCCAGCGGGTCGACGACATCGAACACGATCGAGCCCTCGTTGAGGTAGCCGCGCGCCTCGAAGGCGGCGACGACGTCGAGGATGCGCAGCCAGAGCCAGTCGTCGACACTCTTCACCGACACGAGCCGCCAGTCGGTGAGCGCCCAGCGCAGCGGGTCGTCGGCGGGCGCAGCGTGGTGGGTGACGGTGCCGACGAGGTCGATGGCGGCCAGGAACTGCCAGAGCCCGAGGTAGGCGTCGGCGTTCTGCGCCACGAGGTCGACCACGTCGATGACGTGCGGCTCGCTCTCCCAGCCCGAGAAGCGGTAGGTGACGTAGCCGTCGATGGCACCCGAGTCGTCGTAGTGCAGCGCCCCACGGACGGCCGGGTCGTCGTCGTCGCCCTTCTCGCCGTCGAGCCCCGACACCCGGCCCCAGTACTTCGAGTGCCGGTCGACCGAACCGACACGACTGCCGTGGAAACCGGCGAAGACGGCCGGCCCCAGCGTCGCGATCTCCCGAGCATCGACGAGTTCGCAGCGACCGCGTGGCTCGCTGGTGAGGCGGAACCGCGCATCCGTCCCCACCGACACCGAGTGCACCGTGGTGGCGACGCCGAAGCCGAAGCGCTGATAGATGGTCGCCTCGGAGACGGTGAGCGCCGCCACCGCGTACCCGTCGGCGGCGGCGCGGGCGAGGTCGTCGGTCATCATGCGGCGCAAGATGCCGTGCCGCCGGTGGGTGGGCCGCACGGTGACCGCCGAGATGAGGTGCGCCGGCAGCAGCGCGTCGCCACCGACGTTGATGGTGCGCTCGAAGCTCGCGAAGGTGGCGACCGGGACCTCAGCGCCGAGCGAGGATTGGGGGCGCGACTCGGCGTACACACCGGTGAGCACCTGGCCGTCGCGCGCCAGGTACGCGGCGGAGCGGGCGAGCGTCTTCTCGCTCGGTCGCGGCTCGTGGAAGCCCTGCGTCTCGGCCAGCAGCCACGCCCGGGTGGCGTCGCCACCGGGGCCCTCGGTTGCGGCGGTGAAGGAGCGGAAGTCGTAGTCGGTGCCGGAAACCATGCGTCAACGCTACGCGATACCCCCGACACCCTCATGAGCGCTAGCGTGGGCAGCGTGACCGACTTCACCAACGCATCGTCGACGAGTTCCGGGCCAACGGCGGCCGCGTCGAGACGGGCGGCTTCGGCTCCAGCCTCCTCCTGCTGCACAGCACCGGGGCCCGCACCGGAACCGAGTACGTCAGCCCCGTGCTCGGCATCCCTCAGCCCGACGGCAGCATCCTGATCGCCGCGTCGAAGGGCGGAGCGCCGGAGAACCCGGCGTGGTTCGGGAACCTGCGCGCGCATCCGGACACCCGCATCGAGGTGGGCGACGGCGAGGGCGGCGTCGACACGGTGGACGTGACCGCCGAGGTGCTGCGGGGCGGCGAGCGGGACGCCGGATGGGCGCAGTTCACGGCACGCTCGCGAGGGTTCGCCGAGTACGAGGCCAAAGCCGGCGGCCGGGTCATTCCGGTGGTGCGGCTGACTCGGCGCTGAGAACGGCCGGCGCTGAGAACTGCCGCTGCTGCGAACCCCGGGTTAAATGATGGTGGAGAGGGCCGAAGCCCTCCCCACGAATGAGCATAGCAAGTCCGGCCGGTGAACGGCGAATGTCGCGTCAGCGCGAGAGCAGCGCCGCCCGCTCCGGATGCTTGTCGAACCACTGCCCGACGTACCAGCACATCGGCACGACCCGGTACGACGTGGTGTTCTCGACGTCGTCGACGGCGAACGTCACGATCTCGCCCGCGTAGCCCTGGCCGCGCTTCTTCGGATCGGTGAAGGTGTGGGTGAACGAGATGGTGTCGTCGTTCACCACGTAGTCGACGGCGCTCACCATCGCCCCGTCGACGCGCAGCGTGTAGCGGTGCCGGTCGGCCTCATGACTGAATTCGCGTGCCATCTCCCCACCCTACGTCCGCTCGGAGCCTTGGTGGCCGGTCGGCCGCCCGCCGATCACGACGAAGTCCGTCGTGTGGCCTGCAGCGAGCAGGCCGAAACGCACGAGGGCGTCCTCGGCCCGGGCGCGCGCATGGCGGGTGCGCGGTTCAGAAGCCAATGACGACCTCCCGCAGGTGTTCCCCCGCCTCGGCGGATCGGCCGCGCTGACGCACCAGATCCGCGTAGACCCGCACGGCAGAGGCCAGAGACACACCATCGGTGCCTTCGGCCAGTCGGAAGACGTGCGGCTGCGCCGGATACAGGCGGATGCGCCCTCCCGACGCCACCTCGGTCAGGTCGCGTTCGCGGCCCAAACGCTCGGTGGCGAGGGCGAGCCCCCGCGCGGGGACATAGACGTCGAGCGTCGAAACTCCCGTCAGGAAGGGCGCGATGCGATCGGCTGCTGCTTCTCCGGTCACGGCCCATTGTGATCCTGCTAGAGCCGTGCTGAGGAGCGATGTCGAGCGCTCGGGTTCCCGCCAGGGCACGTGGTATTCAATCGCCTGCCCGGGCCCGCCACTCGCCGCGTACTGCCCCACCCAGTCGCTGAGCATCCGTCCCGGGTCGCGGAACTCGCGAGTGGCCGAACTCCCGCGCTCGGCGCCCGTCTTCGCGGTATAGCCCTGCTCGTCGAATTGCCGAAGGACGCGCGCGGTGTGAGGAAGGGACACATCAGCGGCTTCGGCTACTGCGGCGACGCGCTCGACGAGTGCCCCAGCATCGCTGCCGCCGCGCATCCGCCAGGTCAGCAGGGTTTCGGCGATCGCGTCGGCGGCGGCCGACCAGGCGAAGCCACGCGTGGGCTCGACGCGACTCGGTTCGAGCCGCGTGACATACAGTCGACCCGGCACGACCAGGTGGGCACGCCCGCTGGCGTCGGCCCACGACAGCTGCTCGGCCTCGAGAATCTCTTGCGCACCCCGGCTCAGCCGGCGCGCGGTGACAACCGGAATGGTCCCTCGCTGCTCATCGATCCGGCGGTCGATGCGGCCGGACGCGCGCCGGGCATCGGCCGGCAACCCCTCCCCGACCCAGACCGGACGGAAACTCCAGGCCTCACCGTCGCGGGCGATGCGGACCACACCGTCGCCCACTTCCGGGCGGAACTCCGGTGGGATCGCGCGCAGAAGCGACGACACCGACGCGTCGTTCTCTCGTGAAGCCATGGTTTTATCTTATCTGGATATAACCCAGTATTCTCGCGATTACCGCCAGTTCATCCGCCGATGAGAATAGTCGTCAGGCGAGGAAGGCCGACGCGGCCGCGAACGCCGGGAGGGGGTCGGGGGCGGTGGGCGCGGTGATGAGGGCGCGCGCCTCCAGGAGGGCGGCGCGGTAGGGGGCCTCCCAGAGGGTCGGGAGTTCGATCGCGCGATCGGCCGTGGTGAGGACCGCCTGGCCCGGCCGGGCCGTTCGGCCGTCGGGGACGGTCAGGCGGAGCGTCTCAGCGCTCGCCGCCAGCAGGATGCTCAGCTCGCCCGACGCGACGACGCTCCGGGCCGCGCTCAGCACCACCGCCGCGCCCGCCGCCGTGCGCCCGTGCGCCAACGCTGCCGACGCGGTCTCGGCGACCACCTGAAGCGAAGCGACCTCGACGCCGAGACGCTGCACGGCGCGCAACTCCGCGAACAACACCGACCGCAGGTCGCGACCACCGGGCTGCTCGATCGCCGACGCCTCGATCAGCCCGGCGCGCGCGACCTCGGCACCCCATTCCGCCCGCACCGCGGCCAGCACGGGGTTCGACGCCCACGGCTCCGCGAGCACGACGGCAGCAGCGGATGCCCGCCCAGCAGCCGCGACCCCGCCCTCGCGAAGCTCGAGGGCGGGGTCGCTCATGACCACCACCCGCGCGCCCGCGTCGGCCGCGACCCGGACCCGGAGGGGCCAGCCGGCCGCGCCCGAGACGACCACCACGTCGGCCGCGGTCGGGCTCCCGGCCGGCCGGTACGACAGTGGCAGGGCGGCGAGCGCGGCGGTGGTCGCGGCGGTGCGCCGGGCATCCGCCGGGCCGATCCACAGGGTGGCTGGCGTCATCGTGGGCCGTCCTCTCGGGCCAGTGCGGCGGCATCGGCGGCGATGCCGACGGCGAAGACGAGGTCGTCGATGAGGGTCGCGAGCGCGGGCGCGGAATCGCGCTCCCCCGAGGCGATGCGGTGCACGGCCCGCCACTCCCCCTCGTACCCGTTGTGGTCGAAGGGCCCGAGGCGCATCGAGCGCCCCGCCGTCTCCCACGTCGCCACGGCCGAACCCGCGTGCACGTACGAGGGAGTGAACTCGACGTGCAGACGAGCCGATTCGCTCAGCACCTCGAGCTCCCAGCGCGGCCGCCACTGCTCGGTGAGCGCACCGATGAG
>BADC01000162.1 GCA_000333435.1 Corynebacterium-like bacterium B27
CGGCGGTTACGGCGGGGGCCCGGCGGGTTACCGCGACACCGTCGACGGGTTCGTCGCGTGGGCCGAGACCTACTACCAGGGGCAGGGCGGCAACGCCTACGTCATCCGCCTCGTCGGCGGCCGTGATGACGGAACCATGGTGGGCACGACGACCCTCGGCGACCTGGACACGCGCCGGGAAGCGGCCCACATCGGCTGGACGGCGTACGACCCCCGGGTCTGGGGCACGGTGGTGAATCCTGAAGCAAAACTCCTCCTTCTCGGTCTGGCCTTCGACAACGGCTTCGGCCGGGTGAAGATCCAGGCCGACGTCATCAACGCGCGCTCGCGCGCGGCGATCGCCAAACTCGGCGCAACCTTCGAGGGCATCGTGCGCCGGGACATGCCCCGAGCCGATGGAACCTGGCGCGATTCCGCCGTGTTCTCGATCATCATCGACGAATGGCCGGCCGTTCGGGCCGCGCTGCGTGAACGTGTGGACAACCAAGGGGGTGCCCGCCCTGTGGAATTCGCGAACTCCTGACGAACCTTCCGAGAGGTCGCCGAGAACATGCATCCGGATTTTGGCCGAATCGTTCGATTGATGGTGAACTAGCCCTATGGAAGCTCTCTACACCGCAATCGCCCACGCCTCCGGCGGCGGCCGCGATGGACACGTCCGCAGCGAAGACGACCGCCTCGACTTCGACACCCGCCCGCCCAAGGAGATGGGTGGCTCCGGCGAAGGCACGAACCCCGAGCAGCTCTTCGCCGCCGGGTACTCGGCGTGCTTCCTCGGCGCGGTGCACGCGGCCGGCCGCGAGCTGAAGCTCGACACCACGGATGCGGCCGTATCGGCCAGCGTCTCCATCGGCAAGAACGACGCGGGCGGCTTCGGTCTGGCCGTGGAACTCGACGTCTACGTGCCCAACGTGACGCCCGAGCAGTCGCGTGAGATCGCGGAGAAGGCGCACACCATCTGCCCCTACTCCAACGCCACGCGCGGCAACATCGACGTCGACCTCACCATCGTCGAGTAGTCGCAGGCGTCCCTTTCTGCCAATCGCGGGCGCTCGACTGCCAACCCGGTTGAACGAGCGCCCGCGCTCCCGCTGATGTCGGTGCCGCGCGATAGGGTCGCGAGGTGACCCAACCCCGCACCATCCCCGCGAGCCCCGCTCGCGGCCGAGCCCTCGTCGCCCTGCAGTTCGGAGCGCTCGGGCTCATCTGGGGGTCGAGCTTCCTCTTCATGAAGGTCGCCCTCGGCGGGGTCTCGTTCGGCCAGGTCGCGTGGGCGCGACTGGCGCTCGGCGCCGTCACCCTCGCCCTGCTCCTCCTCGTCACGCGCACCCGGCTGCCCCGGCAGCGCGCCGTGTACCTGCACTTCGTGGTCATCGGCGCGTTCGGCTGCGCCATCCCGTTCCTCCTGTTCGCCTGGGCCGAGCAGTACGTCACCTCCGGGCTCGCCAGCATCTACAACGCCGTCACCCCCATCACCACCGCGCTCATGGTGGCGCTGGCATTCCGCGTGGAGCGGCTCGACCGGTCGCGGGTGCTCGGCGTGGTGGCGGGCATCCTCGGTGTGGTGGTCATCATCGGCCCGTGGTCGTTCGCGGCGAGCGACGCCGCGCACGGCGACCTCGTGCTCGAGCTCGCGGGCCAGCTCGCCTGCCTCGGCTCGGCGGTCTGCTACGGCTTCACCTTCGGCTACATCCGCCGCTTCATCACGGGCCGCTACCCGGTCACCGGGCTCAGCGCGGCGTTCCTCCAGGTGGGCATGGGAGCCGTCGTGCTGCTCGTGCTGACGCCGTTCGTCGCGGTCGGGCCCATCGCGCTCGACCTGCCGATCGTCGCGAGCCTCCTCACCCTCGGCATCGCCGGCACCGGTGTCGCCTACTACTGGTACATGAACGTGCTGAACGCCTGGGGGCCGACGGCGACGTCGACCGTCACCTACCTCACCCCGGTGGTCGGCGTCGCGCTCGGCATCCTGCTGCTCGGTGAGCAGCTCACCTGGAACGCGCCGGTCGGGGCGGCGCTCGTGTTCGTCGGCATCCTCTTCGCACAGGGGCGGCTCCGACTGCGCCGAAAAGCGGATGCGCAGGGCGAGGTCAGCCCGGCTGGCTAGAGTTATGGCATGGCGAATGCGGATTCAACGGTGTCCACGGGTGGTTTCGACAGCTCGGCGGACGTCTACGCCCGGCTGAACAGCATCCGTCAATCGATCGACAACATCGATGCGGCACTCATCCACATGCTGGCCGAGCGGTTCAAGTTCACCCAGACCGTGGGCCGGCTGAAGGCCGAACACGGTCTGCCCGCGGCCGACCTCGACCGTGAAGCGCGGCAGATCACCCGGCTGCGGGCGCTCGCCGTGGAGTCGCACCTCGACCCCGCCTTCGCGGAGAAGTTCCTCAACTTCATCGTGGCGGAGGTCATCCACCACCACGAGCGCATCGCCGCCGACGCGGACTCCGAGTAACCGGCCGCATCCGTTTCGTTTGGCGAAGTCCGGGACGCGCGCCGGGTCAGCCGCCGACGACGGGGCCGAAGGCCGCCGGCAGGGCGGCGCGGTGGGTGCCGGCGAGCTCGGCGAGAGGCACCTCGAACAGGCCCTGCACCTCGAGGCTGCCGGACTCGGCGTCGGTCACCCCGATGCGGAGCGCGGGCACGCCGCGGCCCTCACACAGGCCCCGGAACTTCACGTCGTCCTCCCGCGGCACCGCCACGAGCACCCGCGCGGTCGACTCGCTGAACAGGGCATCGGATGCGCTCACGCCGTCCCGGGAGATGATCTCGTCGAGCCACACCCGCGCCCCGATGCCGAACCGCAGCACCGACTCGGTGAGGGTCTGCGCGAGCCCGCCGTCGGAGAGGTCATGCGCCGAGTCGATCAGCCCCTCGAGCGCGGCGGCGCGGAGAAGGCCCGCCAACGCCTGCTCGGACTCGAAGGACACGAGCGGCGGGCGGCCGCCGAGGTGGTCGTGCACCACACCGGCCCAGGCCGAGCCGTCGAGCTCGGAGCGGGTGACGCCGAGGAGGTAGAGGTTCGACCCCTCGTCCTGCCAGCCCGACGGGATGCGCCGCGCCACGTCGTCGATGACACCGAGCACCGCGACGACCGGGGTGGGGTGGATGGGCTGCGATCCGGTCTGGTTGTAGAACGAGACGTTGCCGCCGGTGACGGGGATCTCGAGCTCGAGGCAGCCGTCGGCGAGCCCTTCGACGGCCTGCGAGAACTGCCACATCACCTCGGGGTTCTCGGGGCTGCCGAAGTTGAGGCAATCGGAGACCGCGACCGGCGTCGCACCGGTGACGGCGACGTTGCGGAACGCCTCCGCCAGCGCGAGCTGCGCGCCCCGGTAGGGGTCGAGCTGGCAGTACCGTCCGTTCGCGTCGGAGGCGAGCGCGAAACCGAGCCCCGACTCCTCGTCGACCCGGATCATCCCGCCGTCGTCCGGGAACGACAGGGCCGTGTTGCCCATGACGTACCGGTCGTACTGGTTGGTGATCCACTCCTTCGACGCCAGGTTCGGCGAACCGACCACTCGCAGGAACTCGGAGCGCAGCTCTGCGCCCGAGGCCGAGCGCGGCAGCGTCGAGGCCGAGGACGCCTGCAGCTCGTCGAGCCACGAGGGGTAGGCGACGGGCCGCTCGTAGACCGGTCCGTCGACCGCCACCGTGCGGGGCTCGACGTTGACGATCTCCTCGCCGTGCCAGTTGATGACGAGGCGCCCGGTGTCGGTGACCTCGCCCAGGACGCTCGTCTCGACGTCCCACTTGGCCGTGACCGCGAGGAAGCCTTCCAGCTTCTCGGGCTTGACCACGGCCATCATGCGCTCCTGGCTCTCCGACATGAGGATCTCCTCCGCCGTGAGCGTGGGGTCGCGCAGCAGCACCTTGTCGAGCTCGATGAACATGCCGCCGTCGCCGTTGGAGGCGAGCTCGCTGGTGGCACAGGAGATGCCGGCGGCCCCGAGGTCCTGAATGCCCTCCACCAGCTCACCCGCGAACAGTTCGAGGCAGCACTCGATGAGCACCTTCTCGGCGAACGGGTCGCCGACCTGCACCGCGGGGCGCTTGGTCGGGCCACCGGCCGAGAAGGTGTCGGAGGCGAGAATGGATGCGCCGCCGATGCCGTCGCCGCCGGTGCGCGCCCCGAAGAGCACGCCCTTGTTGCCCACGCCACGCGCGTTGGCGAGGTGCAGGTCTTCGTGCCGCAGCACCCCCACCGACAGTGCGTTGACGAGCGGGTTGCCTGGTACACCGGGTCGAAGTACGTCTCGCCGCCGATGTTGGGCAGGCCCAGGCAGTTGCCGTAGAACGAGATGCCGCTCGTGACGCCGTGCACGACGCGTGCGGTGTCGGGCTCGTCGATCTTGCCGAAGCGCAGCTGGTCCATCACCGCGACCGGGCGTGCGCCCATCGAGATGATGTCGCGCACGATCCCGCCGACGCCGGTCGCAGCGCCCTGGAACGGCTCGATGTACGAGGGGTGGTTGTGGCTCTCGACCTTGAAGGTCACCGCCCAGCCCTCGCCCACATCCACCACGCCGGCGTTCTCGCCCATGCCCACCATGAGGTTCTTCTTCATGGCCGGCGACACCTTCTGGCCGAACTGCCGCAGGTAGATCTTCGACGACTTGTACGAGCAGTGCTCGCTCCACATCACCGAGTACATCGCCAGCTCGCCCGAGGTGGGGCGGCGGCCGAGGATCTCGCGGATCTTCGCGTACTCGTCGGCTTTCAGGCCGAGGGCCTCGTAGGGCTGTTCCCGCTCGGGGGTCGCGATGGCGTTCTCGACGGTATCGGCGTTGCTCACCCGCCGATTCTACCGGGCCGCACGCCACCCCAGGTCGGGCCCGAGGTGCTCCGCGAGGTCGTGCAGGATCTGCTCGTAGTCGGCCTCCTCGAACGAGAACGGGAGCGCGAACGCCACCTCGTCGATCTCGCGGAAGGCCGCATCCGCGTACAGCGGTTCGGCGATCTCGGCGGAAGTGCCGACGAGGTCGGCGGCGAAGAGCATCCGC
>BADC01000161.1 GCA_000333435.1 Corynebacterium-like bacterium B27
GCCGCTCCCGCCCCCTCGACGAGGCGCGCGGGGTGCTGGCGGCCGCGGCCGCCGCCGGAGTGCGGGTCGGCAGCGCGCCCGACACCGTGCTGGGAACGGGCACCCAGACCGCGCGCGCCGCCGTGGAGTCGGGGTTGATCGGCCGGCCCATCTCGGCGACCGCCACCTGGGTGGCCGCGGGGCACGAGGCCTGGCACCCGAACCCCGATTTCTACTACGCGCCCGGGGGCGGGCCCCTCCTGGACATGGGCCCGTACTACGTCTCCTCGCTCATCCAGACCCTCGGGCCCGTCACCGCGGTGACCGGTGCCGCAAGCCGACTGCGCTCGCGGCGCGTCATCCAGACCGGTCCGCGGGCGGGGGAGGAGATCCCGGTCGGGGTGGACACCCACGTCACGGGCATCCTCGAGCACGCGAACGGTGTGCTCTCCACCCTCACCACGAGCTTCGACGGGGTGCACACGGATGCGAATCCGATCGAGATCCACGGCGAGCTCGGCACGCTCGCGGTGCCCGACCCGAACTGGTTCGGCGGCGAGGTGCGCCACTTCGCGGCGGGAGCGGATGGCTGGTCGACGGTCGCACCCAGTGCCGGGTTCGACGAGGGCAGTCGCGGGGTCGGCCTCATCGATTTCGTCCTCGGCGACCCGGACTCGCCACGGGCGGGCGGGGCCATCGGGTTGCACGCACTCGAGGTGATGACCGCGGTGCTCGAATCGGCGCACTCGGGGCGTCGCGTCCCGGTGAACTCGACCCTTGCGCTGCCGCCGCTCGTACCGCTCACCCCGCCGTCGCAGTGGCTCGCCTGAGCCGCGATCGCCACATCTCTTCCGGAGGACATCGATGACCACCGCATCCGCCCGCCTCGTGATCGACCTCGATCTGCCGGGGCCGCGCATCAGCCGGCACCTCTACGGGCACTTCGCCGAGCACCTCGGCCGCTGCATCTACGGGGGGTTCTGGGTGGGCGAGGAGTCCGAGATCCCGAACGTGCGCGGCATCCGGCTCGACGTGGTGGAGGCGTTGCGCGAACTCCGTATCCCGAACCTCCGCTGGCCCGGCGGATGCTTCGCCGACGAGTACCACTGGCGCGACGGCATCGGGCCGCGCGATCAGCGGCCCCGGATGGTGAACACGAACTGGGGCGACGTGGTGGAGGACAACTCCTTCGGCACACACGAGTTCATGGAGCTGTGCGAACTGCTTGGAGCCGACCCGTACGTCAACGGCAACGTGGGTTCGGGCGCGGTGCGCGAGATGAGCGAGTGGGTGGAGTACCTCACCCGCGGTGGCGAGTCGCCGATGGCTTCCCTCCGCCGGGCGAATGGCCGCGACGAGCCGTGGCGGGTGCCGTTCTGGGGCATCGGCAACGAGGCCTGGGGCTGTGGCGGGAACATGCGCGCGGAGGCATATGCCGATCTGGCGCGCCAGTACGCCACGTTCCTGCGCGATCACGGCGACAACCGCCTGTACCGGGTGGCGGCCGGCGCCTCCGACGACGATTACCGGTGGACCGAGACGATGATGAAGTCGGTCGGCTGCGTCGGCTGCGGGGACGGGCCGAAGGACATCTTCCAGGGCCTGTCGTTCCACTACTACACGATCCCCGGTCCCTGGGAGGACAAGGGCGACGCCACCCGGTTCACCCTCGACGACTACTACGCCACGATGGTGAAGGCGCGGCACGTCGAGGAGCTCATCCGCGGTCACGCCGCCGTGATGGACGTCTACGACCCCGCCAAGACGATCGGTCTGGTGCTCGACGAATGGGGCACCTGGTGGAACGTCGAGGAGGGCACCAACCCCGGCTTCCTCTACCAGCAGAACACGCTGCGCGACGCGCTGGTGGCGAGTGTGCACTTCGACGCGTTCCACCGGCATGCCGACCGGCTCACCATGGCGAACATCGCGCAGACGGTGAACGTGCTGCAGGCGATGATCCTCACCGACGCCGACAGCGGGGCGCTGGTGCTGACGCCGAGCTACCACGTGTTCCGGATGAACGTGGGGCACCACGACGCGGCGTCGCTGCGGGTGCACGTCGACGCTCCGTCGTGGGTGCGGCCGGTGGCCGCCGGGAACCTCGACCTGGTCTCGGCGTCGGCGTCGACGAGGTCCTCGGCCGACGGAGACACCGCCCTGGTGTCGATCAGCAATCTCGACGCCGAGCGGGCGCTGCCGGTGCTGCTCGACCTCCGTGGCCGCGTCGTGTCGGGTGCGCGGGCTCGCATCCTCACCGCCGATTCGATCGACGCGCACAACACCGCGGCCGCGCCGGACGCCGTCGTGGTGCGTGATCATCCGGTGCTCTTCGAGCCGGGCCCGTTCGGCACCGAACTGCGGGTCGATCTGCCGCCGCACTCGTACGTGACCGTCGAACTGGACATGACCTGATGATTGGTCGTGCGTTTGTTGTTGCCAACGGCTTTTGCGGCCGTCGAGCGTTGCCTCTATTCGCTGATATTGCTCTCCGAATTCTTCTTTGACATCCCATCCATCCGTCAATATGTTGTTCGTAACCACTTTTGGCACTGAATCTGCACTGGAGCACTCATGTCCCTGACCCCCACTCGCGAAGACAAGTTCTCGTTCGGTCTCTGGACCGTCGGCTACAACGGCACCGACCCCTTCGGTGGCCCGACGCGGGCGCCGCTGGATGTGGTGCACGCGGTCGAGAAGCTCTCGGAGCTCGGCGCCTACGGCCTCACCTTCCACGACGACGACCTGTTCGCCTTCGGCTCCACGGATACGGAGCGCCAGACCCAGATCGACAGGCTGAAGCAGGTGCTCGCCGACACCGGAATCGTGGTGCCGATGGTGACCACCAACCTGTTCTCGGCCCCCGTGTTCAAAGACGGCGGCTTCACCTCGAACGACCGCGCCGTGCGTCGGTTCGCGCTGCGCAAGGTGCTGCGCAACCTCGACCTCGCGGCGGAGCTCGGTGCCAAGACCTTCGTGATGTGGGGTGGCCGCGAGGGGGCGGAGTACGACGCGGCCAAGGACATCCGTGCGGCGCTCGAGCGCTACCGCGAGGCGGTCGACCTGCTGGGGCAGTACGTCACCGACAAGGGCTACGACATCCGGTTCGCGATCGAGCCGAAGCCGAATGAGCCCCGGGGCGACATCCTGCTGCCGACCGTGGGTCACGCGCTCGCCTTCATCGAGACGCTCGAGCGCCCCGAGCTGGTCGGCGTGAACCCCGAGGTCGGGCACGAGCAGATGGCCGGGCTCAACTTCGCGGCCGGCATCGCGCAGGCGCTCTACCAGGGCAAGCTGTTCCACATCGACCTCAATGGTCAGCGCGGCATCAAGTACGACCAGGACCTCGTGTTCGGGCACGGCGATCTGCAGAACGCGTTCGCGCTGGTCGACCTGCTCGAGAACGGCGGCCCGTCGGGCGGACCCACCTATGACGGGCCGCGCCACTTCGACTACAAGCCGTCACGCACCGAGGACTCCACCGGGGTCTGGGAGTCGGCCGCCGCCAACATGCGCACCTACCTCCTGCTCAAGGAGCGCGCGGCGGCCTTCCGGGCCGACCCGGAGGTGCAGGAGGCGCTCGCCGCGTCGCGGGTGACGGAGCTCTCGGAGCCGACCCTCGCTGCGGGCGAGGGTTACGCCGAGCTGCTGGCCGACCGCTCCGCGTTCGAGGACTTCGACGCATCGGCCTACTTCGACGGCAAGGGCTTCGGTTTCGTGCGCCTGCAGCAGCTCGCCCTCGAGCACCTCACGGGCGCCCGCGGCTAGTTCGCGCCGCTGCATCCGCTGCGCCCGCTGCCTCGCGGTCGCGGGAGGGCGCCGGCGGTGACGCCGCTGCCGCCGGCGCGGACGTCGCCGGCGGTTCGGACTCCGTCACCGGCGCCTCCGCGTGGCCGGCCGGGGCGGTGCCGGTGAAGCGGCGGCTGAGAGCGAAGGCAATCGCGCTGACGGCGATGCCGACCGCGGCGCCCAGCACGGTCTCGAGCGCGCGGTCGCGCAACAGCCCGGCCTCGTCGACGGGGTGCGCGAGCTGGGTCATCAGCAGCGCGAGCGGCGTGACGAAGATCATCGTCACGCCATAGTTGCGCATCACGAAGAGCTCGGCCCCCACCTGCAGCAGCACGATGATCACGATCAGCTCGATCTGCCCTGCGCTCACGGCGAGCAGCAGCGCGGCGAGGGCCAGGCCGATGAACGTGCCGAGCACGCGCTGCCCGGCGCGCACCAGGTGCCCGGTCGTGTCGGCGGCGCCGAGCGCGGCCGTGGCGGACACCATCGCCCAGTACGGATGTCCGATCCCGGTCGCCGTCGGGATCAGTCCGGCCGCGACCACCGCCACGACCAGGGTCAGCACCTTCAGGTATTCGGCCCGGCTCCGTGTCGTGGCCGCGAACTTCGTGGCGAGGTGTGTCCGTTCGCGCCGCCGGGCGCTCGGGAGCGCGAGTCCGACCGTGGAGATCGCGATGGCGAGCGCGGCGCTCCCGGCGGCGAGCACGAGGGCGACCACCACCCGGCCAGGGTCGGAGGGTACGGCGGCGCAGGCGGTCAGCGCGAACACGAAGAAGAGCGCGCCGGGCGGATGCCAGCCGAGAGCATCCCCGGCGAAGGTGGCGCCCGCGGCGATCACCGCCACCACGGGCAGCGCGAGCCAGTCGCGGGCAGGCGAGACGCTCACCGCTGTGCCGAGCACGACGGCGAGCACCAATCCGGCGCCGGCGGTCGCCTGCATGCGGAGTCGGGTGACGTGGCTGTGCGAGCGGCCGTAGAGCGCGGTGAACGCGCCGAACACGGCGTAGAGGGCGAGGTCGATGTGCCCGGTGGCGGCCAGCACGCCGAGCGGGACGGCGATGGCGAGCCCCGCCCGCACGGCGACCCGATGAGCCCCGCCGTGCGGTCCCAGCTCGATCATGCGCCGCGGGTGCGGCCAGAAGCGCTGGGTTCCCGGTCCGGGGTGCCTGGTTCCGCGGGAGTGGGCGGATGCGAGCGGCGTCGGTCGGGTGGGGTTGGATGCGGACATGGGGCTCCTCGGGCGACGGGCGGAGGTCGCCGTCGACCCGGAAAGTAGTTTACTCGTGAACTATTGTATCGTCGTCGTATGGTGACCTCCGACCGGTCCGCGGCCGCCGAGCCCCGTGCTGCTCGAGCGGGAGAACTGCCGCACGAGGAGGACGACGTCGATCGCGTGCGTGCCGCGTGGGCCGAGCTGCATCCCGGGCTCGACACGACGCCGATCGACATCGTCGGGCGCATCCTCCGGGCGGCCGCACTGGTCAGCCGCCGAGGCGACGTGTTCCTGGCCCGCTACGGGCTCACGCGGGGCGAGTTCGACCTGCTCGCGGCGTTGCGGCGGGCGCCTGTCCCGCGGTCACCGGGCTCGTTGCGGACGGTCTCGCTGGCATCCGGCCCGGCGATCACCAAGCGACTCCGTTCCCTGGGGGACAGGGGACTCCTTCAGCGGTCGACGAACCCCGCCGATGGGCGCGGCGCCCTGATCAGCCTGTCGCCCGCCGGAACCGCTCTGATCGACGAGGTCTTCCCCGCCCTGCTGGAGGTGGAGCGGCAAATGGTGGCAGGCATCCCTTCTCGCGACCGCGCGCACCTCGTCAGTGGCCTCCGAGCGGCCCTGGCCGCCCTCGACGACGCCTGAGCTCGCGGGTGTCAGCGCGCCCGCCCGCTACACCCGGCGCGCTGGCGCTCCGCGCCACCCGCGCTGCGCTGGCGCTTCACGCCGCCCGCGCCGCGCCGCCCGCGCCGCGCCGCGCGCGCCGCGCCGCGCGCGCCGCGCCGCGTCGGGTCCCTGCGAGTCCGCGCCGCCCAGGCCGCGCCCGGTCACCGCGAGTCCGCGCCGCTCCACGCACACACCACAACGAGCCTGCGCCGCCAGACGCATGCCCGGTCGTCCGCCGTGGGGGGTCAGACGACCGAGTAGCCGTCCGGGAGAGTGGCGCGACCGGTGAGGGCGAGCAGGAGCGTCTCGCCGTCGCCCCGCGTTGCCGCGACGCCGGCGGCGAGTTGGAGGGTCGCGGTCAGCGCCTCGGGCGACTGGCCGTGCGGCAGGCCGGTCGCGCGCGAGATGTCGAGGGAGTGCACCACGAGTTCGAAGATGCGCGTGCGCAGGTACTCCGCGAGCGAGATGCCGAGACCACCGATCGAGACGATCCGCTCCGGTGGGGCGGCGTCGACCAGGGCCATGGCGCGGCCGAGCGCGTCGGCGATCGCCCGCGCCGGGTCGTCGCCGAGCCACACGCCGGCCTCCACCCCGCGAGCGGCGACCGCTGCCGGATCGGTCAACTCGCGATACACGCGGGCGTAATAGGACTCCGCATTGGGCACGTTCGGGTACCCCGGGTCGTCGAGCAGCAGGTAGCTCTCGACGGTGAGGATGGCGCGTGTGGTGTGCCCCACGAGCGAACGCACCGTCCATTCGCCGAGCGCGACCGACTCCCACTGCGCGTCGTCGATTCGGGTGACCAGATCGTGGAACGCCGTGGCGGAATGGAAGAACATGGCTGCGCTGCCCATACGGACCATCGTGGCACAGCTCCCGCCCGAACAATGCCGGT
>BADC01000160.1 GCA_000333435.1 Corynebacterium-like bacterium B27
GTCGAGCTGCCGACCGGCGACGCGTTCCTGGGGCCGCTGCCCGATCGCATCCGGTCGGGCCTCGCCGATGAGGCGCTCGTCGACCGCGCCGTGCTGCGGCTGCTGGCGCAGAAGGAGGAGCTCGGACTCCTGGATGCCCGGTTCGACGACGCCCCCACGGCCGTCGACGTCGACACCCCCGCCCACCGGGCGATCGCGCGCCGCATCGCCGAGGAGTCCATCGTGCTGCTCACGAACGACGGGGTGCTGCCGCTCGCCGAGGGCCGACGCGCCCCGGCGACGCTCGCCGTGATCGGCCCGAACGCCGACTCGCCCGAGGCGCTCATGGGCTGCTACTCCTTCGTCAACCACGTGCTCGCCCACCACCCGGGCATGCCGATCGGCTTCGAGATCCCCACCGTGCTCGATGCGCTGCGCGGAGCGTTGCCCGACACCGAGATCCACGCGGTGCGCGGGGCGGATGTCGAGGGTGACGACCGGTCGGGGTTCGCGGCCGCCGTCGACGCCGCTCGTGCCGCCGAGGTCGCGGTCGTGGTGGTGGGCGACCGCGCCGGTCTCTTCGGCCGCGGAACGGTGGGCGAGGGCAACGACGTCGAGAGTCTCGAGCTCCCCGGCGTTCAGCGCGAGCTCGTCGAGGCGGTGCTGGCGACCGGCACTCCGGTGGTGCTGGTGATCTGCTCGGGCCGGCCCTACGCCATCGACTGGGCGGTGAACGGCGCCGAGCGCCCGGCCGCCGTGTTGCAGACTTTCTTCCCCGGCGAGGAGGGTGGAGCCGCCCTCGCCGACGTGCTCACCGGCGCGGTGGTGCCCTCCGGTCACCTTCCCGTGTCGCTGCCGCGCTCAGCGGGTGCGCAGCCGTACTCCTACCTGCACCCGATCCTCGGTGGCCCGTCGGAGGTGACGAGCGCCGACAACACGCCGGTGCTCCCGTTCGGACACGGCCTGAGCTACACCACCTTCGAGCGCACCGAGCTGGTCGCCGACCACGCCGTGCCGGCCGGGGGCGTGTTCTCGGTGTCGGTGCGCATCCGCAACACCGGCCGGCGGGCCGCCACCGATCTGGTGCAGCTGTACGCCCGCGACGTGCAGGCCAGTGTCACGCGACCGGTCGCGCAACTGCTCGCCTACCAGCGGGTCGAGCTCGCCGCGGGTGCCGAGGCGGTGGTGCGCTTCGACGTGCCGACCGCGCGGCTCGCGTTCACCGGGCTCCGCTACGAGCGCGTCGTGGAGCCGGGCGAGGTGGAGCTCTGGGTGGGGCCGTCGGTCGCCGAGCGGGAGACGGCCACGAGCATCCGGCTCGTCGGGCCCGAGCACGTCGTCACCCTGGCGGATGCGCGCGTGGCCACGGCGACCGTGACCGTGATCGCGGCCGTCGACAGCGACGAACGGGGCGCGGGCGTCACAGCCCTCGCCGATGCGAGCTGAGGGCGCGATGAGCGAGCGATCGGCCCTGGTGGTGCGCGGCGGCTGGGCGGGCCACCACCCCGTCGAGACGACCGAACTGTTCCTGCCCTTCCTCGAGCAGCAGGGCTTCGCGGTGCAGATCCACGAGACACCCGAGGTCTACGCCGACACCGAGCTGCTGGCCGCGCAGCACCTGGTGGTGCAGTGCGTCACCATGTCGACGATCTCGCGGGAGGCCGTGGCGGGGCTCCGCGACGCGGTCGCGGGCGGCCTCGGGCTCGTGGGCTGGCACGGCGGAATCGCCGACTCGTTCCGCAACGAGTCCGACTACCTGCAGCTGATCGGCGGCCAGTTCGCCACGCATCCGGCTGCCGCTCCCGATGGTCGGGTCGGTGACGAGACGGACAACTTCCTCGATTACCGGGTGGAGCTGACGGATGCGGGACGCGAGCATCCGATCACCGCGGGTCTCGCGGACTTCGACCTGCACACCGAGCAGTACTGGGTGCTGCACGACGACCTGATCGACGTGCTGGCCACGACGACGCATCCGGCGCCGGCCTGGCACCCGTGGCACCGACCGGTCGTGTCGCCCGCGGTCTGGACCCGGGAGTGGGGTGCCGGCCGCGTCGTCGTGGCGACACCCGGTCACAGCGTCTACTTGCTGC
>BADC01000159.1 GCA_000333435.1 Corynebacterium-like bacterium B27
CTACACGCGGCCCCTACGTGTCGCAGTGGCTCGACACCGTGTACGGCCTCTACGTCGGCAACGCGCTGAACGTCGGAGTGGTCGACCTGCTCGCCGGCAAGAGCACCCCGGAGCAGTTGGTGCAGACGGTCAACGACGCCGCCAAGAAGGGCTAGGAGCCCCGACATGCAGGTTCGCGAGAAGGCGGCCCCCGTGCTCGACACGGCGGCCGATCTCGAGACGACCGAGGGCGGCGGCACCACTCCGCCGCCCTCGGCGCCTGCGCGGAAGCCCCGCCGCGCGACGACGAGCTGGACCACCCGGCTCGAGATCGCGCTGCTGGCGGGACCTGCGCTGGTGATCTTCCTCGCCTTCGTGATCTTCCCGGTCGTGGTGGCGGGGTACTACGGCTTCTTCAGCTGGCAGGGCTACTGCCCCGCCTTCGACTTCGTCGGGCTGCAGAACTACATCACGATCCTGCAGGACCCGACGTTCCATGACGCACTGCTGCACAACGGCATCATCGCGGTGCTGTCGCTCGTGCTGCAGGGCCCGGTCGCCATCCTGCTCGCGCTCCTGCTCAACCGGAAGCTGCGTGGCCAGTCGATCATCCGGGTGCTCATCTTCGTGCCCTACGTCATCTCCGAGGTCGTGGTCGGCACCGGCTGGAGCCTGATGCTCCAGACCAACGGCGCGCTGAACGGCCTGCTCGAGAACATCGGGCTGGGCGGTCTCGCGCAGGACTGGCTGGCCAACCCCGACATCGCCATCTGGACCCTGATGGGCATCATCACCTGGAAGTACGTCGGCTTCGCCGTCATCCTCTTCCTCGCCGGCCTCCAGGGCATCCCTGACGAACTCACCGAAGCGGCGGCCATCGACGGCGCGTCGTTCTGGCAGATCCAGCGCAGCATCACGCTGCCCCTGCTCGGACCGACCCTCCGCATCTGGGCATTCCTGTCGATCATCGGCTCGCTGCAGCTGTTCGACCTCGTCTACATCATCTGGGGGCAGTACGTCTCCTCGACGGCCGGCACCTCGACCATGGTCACCTACATGGTGACGAACGGGCGCAACGCCGGCAGCTACGGCTACGGCAGCGCCGTCGCGGTGGTGCTCTTCGTCATCTCACTCGTCGTCGCCCTGGTCTACCAGCGGTTCGTGCTGCGGCGCGACACCGAGGGCGCGCTCACCGGAAAGGGAGGCCGCCGCGGATGACCGCCACCATCGCCTCGACCGCCCGCGCCGCTGGCGCATCCGCCCCGGGTGACCGCTCGGGCGAGGGGCTCTCCCGCAAGCGCCGCTCGAAGGGCAGCACGCCGATGCAGCGCGGGAACGCGCTCGTCTACTTCGTGGCGCTCGTCGTCATCGCCCTGATGCTCGCGCCCGTCGTGTACATCATCCTCGGCGGATTCCGCACGAACTCGCAGATCACGGTCGACCCCTCGGGGCTGCCGAACCCGTGGAACCTCGCAAACTACCTCGACGTGCTCACCGGCGGTGTGTTCTGGAGCCAGGTGCTGAACTCGACCATCGCGGCGTCCGTCACCACCCTCGGCGTCGTCGCGCTGGGTCTCATGGCGAGCTACGTCATCGCCCGCTATCAGTTCCGTGGCCGCGGGGTGATGTACTCCGTGTTCGCCGCAGGCCTGATGTTCCCGATGACGGTGGCCATCACGCCGCTCTACATCGTGGTGAAGAACATCGGCCTCATGAACTCGCTCGCCGGGGTCATCCTGCCGCAGATCGCCTTCGCCCTGCCGACCACCATCATCATCCTGGTGCCGTTCCTCCGCGCGATCCCGCGCGAGATCGAGGAGGCCGCGTTCATCGACGGCTGCGGCCGGCTCGGCTTCTTCTGGCGGATGGTGGTGCGGCTGGCCATGCCCGGGGTGATCACCGTGGGCATCCTCGCCTTCATCGCCAGCTGGAACAGCTACCTGCTGCCGCTGTTCCTGCTCAACAACGAGGCCGCCTTCACGTTGCCGCTCGGCGTGCAGGCCTTCTCATCGCAGTACTCCGTCGACACGGCGAAGGTGCTGGCGTTCACCTCGCTCTCGATGATCCCCGCCCTGCTGTTCTTCAGCCTGTTCGAACGCCGCATCGTCGGCGGCCTCACCGGCGCCGTCAAGGGCTGACCGGTGCCGTTCGAAGAAAGTGACGCTTCCGTGAGCCTTCCGCACCTGCCCGCCGTCTCCGACCGGGTTCGCGAGCTGCACGCCCGCATGACCCTCGAGGAGAAGCTGGCGCAGATCGTCGGGTACTGGGTCGACCAGGGCGGCGAGGTCGTCGCGCCCCTCGCCGGCGAGATGGCGACATCGACGGGGTACGCGGATGCGACGGTGCACGGCATCGGGCACCTCACCCGCGTCTACGGCACGCGACCGGTCGACCCGCTGGAGCGGGCGGAGTGGCTGTGGGCCGAGCAACGACGGCTGATCGAGACGACGCGGCTGGGCATCCCGGCCCTCGTGCACGAGGAGTGCCTCACCGGGCTCGCCGCCTGGAAGGCCGCGACGTTCCCCACGCCGCTGGCGTGGGGGGCCGCGTTCGACCCCGAGGCGGTCGCCGAGATGGGGCGGTTGATCGGCGAGTCCATGCGGCAGCTCGGCATCCATCAGGGTCTCGCCCCGGTGCTCGACGTCGTGCGCGACCCGCGGTGGGGCCGGGTCGACGAGTGCATCGCCGAAGACCCCTATGTGGTGGGCACCATCGGCACCGCCTACGTGCGGGGCCTGCAGAGCGCCGGCGTGCACGCCACGCTCAAGCACTTCGTGGGCTATTCGGCCTCGCAGGCGGGGCGCAACCACGCTCCCGTGCACCTCGGCCGGCGCGAGCTGAACGACGTGCTGCTGCCGCCGTTCGAGATGGCGTTGCTCGACGGCGGGGCGCGCTCGGTGATGAACTCCTACGCCGAGATCGACGGCGCACCGGTCGGGGG
>BADC01000158.1 GCA_000333435.1 Corynebacterium-like bacterium B27
GCCGGGTTGAATTGGGCCCCGGAAGTTTTGGTGCTGAAGTTGTAGTCCTGTAGGCACTGGATGCCCACGCAGAACGGCCAGCCGTAGTTGCCGGGCTGCTTCACGATGTTCCACTCCACGGTGCCGCGGGGGCCACGGTTGGCGTTGGCGGAGCCGGCGTCGGGGCCGTAGTCGGCCACGAGCAGGTTGTTCGTGTACGGGTCGAGGCCGATGCGGAACGGGTTGCGGAAGCCCATCGCGAAGATCTCGGGCCGCGTCTTGTCGTTCGTGTCGTTCGCCTCGGGGAACAGGTTGCCCTCGGGGATCGTGTAGCCGCCCTCGGGGGTCGGCGTGATCTTCAGGATCTTGCCGCGCAGGTCGTTCGTGTTGCCGGCGCTGCGCTGGGCGTCGTAGTCCTGGCGCCCCGCACGCTCGTCGATCGGCGAGTAGCCGTCGGACTCGAACGGGTTGGTGTTGTCACCGAGCGCGAGCACGAGGTTGCCGTCGTTGTCGAAGAGCATGTCCCCACCGGCGTGGCAGCAGGTGTTGCGCTGGGTGGTGACCTTCAGCACGGCCTTCTCGCTTGCCGGGTCGAAGGTTTTCGCCGACGGGTCGTAGGTGTAGCGGGAGATGCGGTTGTGCGGCCCGTCGCTGCCCACGTTCGCCGGGGCCCAGTAGACGTAGACCCAGTTGTTGGTGGCGAAGTCGGGGTCGAGCGCGATGCCGAGCAGGCCGTCTTCGTTGGCCTGCGTCACCGGCAGCGAGAGCGCCGTGGTGGTCTGCAGCGAGACGGGGTCGATGCGCTGCACGCGGCCGTTGCGCTCGGCGTAGAACACCGTCGAGTCGTCGGCGATGTCCATCGCCATCGGGTTTCCGGTGTCGGTGTCCAGCGGCACGAGTTCGTAGCTGTCGCTCTGCGTTGCGCTGCAATCGGCGTTCTGGGCGCCGGCCGCGGTCTTGATGCCGCCCAGCAGGTGCTCGAGGAACGCGGGGTCGCTGTACGACGCATCCGTGTGCCCGCCCCCGGTGTACCAGGAGCGACCGCCGTCGTAGTTCTGGCACCAGGTGGTCGGGTGGTCGATGCCCATCGTGCCGCCGGTGTACGACTTCTCGTCGAGGGAGGCGAGCACGTGCACGTTGCCCCGCGGGTTGCTGCGGAAGTTGTACCACTCGTCGTACCGCGTCCAGGTGTCGCCGAGGTGCGAGGTGCTGGGGTGCGCGTGGTCTTCGACCTTGACGGTCGCGTTCTGCTCGGCCGGGTGGCCGGCGAAGTAGGCGCCGACGAGCTCGCCGTACCACGGCCAGTCGTACTCGGTGTCGGAGGCCGCATGCACGCCGGCGTAGCCGCCGCCGTTCTCGATGTAGTCCTCGAACGCTGCCTGCTGGTCGGCGCTCAGCACGTCACCCGTGGTGGACAATCCAGACACCACGTCGTACTGC
>BADC01000157.1 GCA_000333435.1 Corynebacterium-like bacterium B27
CCGTCGCCGTGATCTCCACCGTGCGCTCCGTGCCGTCCACCACGAGGTTAGCGGTGGCCTCCGGGGCGGTGGCGTCGATCTTGAACGAGACCGCACCGATCTCACTGGTCGAGCCGGGGGCGGATGCACGGTACTGCACCGTGTGCTCGCCATCGGCCGTCACCTGCACCGGGTGGGTGTACTCGAGCCAGCCCGAACCGTCGAGGTTGTACTCGCGGTAGACCGTGCTCGAACCGCCGCCCTGGCTCTCCACCGTCACGGTGACGGCCTGGGTGTACCAGTCCGCCAGACCGTTGGGCGCAGCGGGCTCGACGGTCGCACTGACCGTGACGGGCTCCTCCGGCTCGTCGCCGACCACGTGGAAGTAGTCGAAGACGGCCGTGTTCGAGACCTGGCCCTGGCTGGAGTTGCCGAGCGCGTACAGACCCACTCGGGCGCCACCGAGGCCGGCGTTGGTCACCGTCTCGGCGATCTGCGACCAGGTGGTGCCGTCGTTGCTGTACCAGCCGGTGTAGACGTCACCCGACTTCGCCAGGCGCAGCCAGACGATGCCGTCGGCGGGCGCCGGCGCGTTCGGCTGCGGGTTCTGCACCACGGCACCGATCTCGCTGCGGAGCTCGATGTTGCGGGCGATGGCCGAGCCGGCCGAGTTGGTGGCCAGGATGTCCAGCTTGACGTAGTTGTCGTCGTCGCCGTACACGATCAGGCCGCCCTGCTGGTAGCTCCGGTCGAGGTCGGATGCGTCGACCTTCGTCTCGATCACCCACTCGTCACCCTCGGGCTGGTTCTGCACGATGAAGTTCGGCACTCCGGTGTCGCCACCGTAGATGTCGTTCGGCGTCGTGTCGATCCGCAGCGCGCCGTCAGAGACGCGGTAGCCCTCGGGCTGCTCGTTGACGACCTGCCAGCGGCACCCGTCGAGCGTCGAACCGTCGAACTCGTCGTTCGGCGTCGCCGCGACCGCGGTGTCATCGGGCGTGATCTGGAACCAGTCGAACTTGGCGTCGATCACGTCCACCGGCGAGCCGCTGTTCGCGAAGGCCACCAGGCCGATGCGCGGGTTGACGATGCCGGCCAGCGGCTTCGTCTCGCTCATCGCGGTGTACGAGACACCGTCGGCCGAGTAGGAGGCGTTCAGGTTGGTTCCGTCACTCGTGAGCCGCACGAAGAAGGTGTCCGGGAAGTCCAGACCCAGGTTCGCGGTGTTCGATGCGGCGACCTCGTTCGGGGTGCCCCCTTCTTCACGGATGTACTGGAAGATGCGCTGAGCGGCATCCGGCGACCCACTCCGGCCCTGCAGCACGAACTTGGCGTAGTTGTCGTCGTCGCCGTACACGATCAGACCGGCCTGCTGGTACTGCGCGCGGGCCTCGAAGGTCAGCTTCGCAGTGGCCTGCCACGCTCCCGCGGGCAGATCCTGCAGCGTGATGTTCGGCACGTCGCCCGCGCCGGCACCGTAGATGTCGGTCTTCGACGCCGGGATCACGAGGGCGCCGTCTTCGACCCGAGCATCCTGGGTGGGCCGCACGATGCGGTTCCAGCGGCTCGTGTCGAGGGTGGTGCCGTCGAATCCGTCGGAGCGACCCGTGAGGCACAGCGTGTCACCCGGCGTGTTCACCGTGATCGTCTGGCTCTTCTCGGTGTAGGAGCCCTGCTCGTCGTAGACGCGCACCCGCAGCTCGTAGCTGCCCGGCGTGTCGTAGACGTACTGCTCCGTCGCGTCGCCGGCGACGAACCCGCCGCCGAGCCCGGCGTCCCAGCGGTAGCTGAGCGCGGTGCCCTCCGGGTCGGTCGCGTCGACCGTGGCGTCGACCACGAGCGGTGCGGTGCCTGACTTCGGCGAGACGCCGAGGGTCACGGTCGGCGGCGAGTTGGACTCGACGCCGTCACCACCCCAGTTCATGTAGTTGATGTTCGCGCCGCCCTCGGTGAGCACGAAGTACACCGTGCCGGTCTCGGTCGGCAGGCCGCCGTCGAAGTTCAGCGTGAAGTCCGAGTAGGTCTGCCAGTCGGGGCTCCCGTTCTTCAGCGTCGGCGTGAACGGGATGTTCCCGAGCAGCTGACCGGTCACGGGGTCGTTCCAGCGCACCGCGATGTTCGCGTTGCCGGCGAAGCCCTTGGCCAGGCGCAGCGTGACGCTGTCCATGCCCTTGAGGTTCACCGGGGAGTACGACCACCAGTCGCCCACCTCGACGTTGCTGACGTTGCGACCGCCGCCGGCGCTGTCGCCGGTCGACTCGGTCTTCACGCCGTCGTCCGCCCCGCCGGTGCCGTTGACCCGACCGGTCTGGTCGAAGTACTCGGCCTCCATGTGGGTGGAGTTCAGCACCGTCGTGGCGTAGCCGGTCTGCGGCACGCCCACGGCGCCGCCGTCGTCGGTGTAGTTGGCGTTGACCACCCAGAAGAGGTTCGCCTCGAGGCCGTGGCCTGCGTCGCGAGCCGTCGGGAAGCTCCCCTCACAACCGTGGATCTCTCCGAAGTCGTGGTTGTGGGAGTCGTGACCGAGAGCGGGAATGAGCTTCACGTTCTCGCAGTCGATCGGCCCCGATGCATCCGGGTCGTTGACCGTCACCTTGTAGGCGATGTCGTCGCCCCAGGTGAAGAACCCGCCGTTCTCCGGGAAATCGATCGAGATCTCGGGGGTGGCGTTGCCCACCACGACGCGCACGTTGGCGATCGCGGTCTTGCCGTCCTCATCCGTCGCGGTCAGGCGGGCGGTGTAGTCGCCGTTCTGCGCGTAGGTGTGGGCCGGGTTGGGCTCCGTCGTGGTGGGCGAACCGTCACCGAAGTCCCATTCGATGGTGAACGGCTTCGAGATCGGGTGACGCGTGCCCTCCGAGGAGAACTGCACGTCGAGCGTCGGGCCGGGGCCGTTCGTCACGTCAGCGGATGCGCGGGCGATCGGAGACGGGTTGGCCTGCACGTAGTCGACCCGGTAGACGCCGGAGTTCTCGGTGTTGCCACCGAAGTCCGAACCCCAGTCGATCACGTAGAGCGCGCCGTCGGGGCCGAACTGGAAGTCCATCGACTTGCTGAAGCCCTTCGACGGGTCGAAGATGTCGGGCAGGATGCGGTTGATGTCCTGGATCTTCGTGTGCCGGCCGACGGTGTCGCTGGTGTCCTCGTTCAGCTGGAACGAGAACATCCGGCCCGAGTTCCACTCGGCGAAGATCGCCTTGCCGTCCCAGTACTCCGGCCACTTCGTCTCGGACGGTTTCGAGGCGTCGTACTGATAGACCGGGCCACCCATCGGGGCGCCGG
>BADC01000156.1 GCA_000333435.1 Corynebacterium-like bacterium B27
GGACCCGATCCGGAGCCCGAGCCGCCGTTGCCGCCGCCCGGGGTGCCCGGGTTGCCCGGCGTGCCGGGGTTGCCCGGCCCGGGGTCGACTGCCGCGGCGCTGACCGTGATGGCCAGGCTCCGCGCCAGCTCGACGTCGCCGAGGCGGATCACCACGTGGTGCTCACCCACCTCGAACCCGGCCGGAACCTGCAGCGTGTAGCTGAAGCCGCCGTCCGCATCCGTGGTGACCGTGCCGACCTTCAGCGGCTCGGAGTACAGCCACACGTCGAGCTCGGTCTCGCCCGGGAAGCCAGTTCCGGTGACCTTGACGAGCTCGCCCTGCTTGACGTTCCGGTCGTCCACCACGACGGTGGGTGTCGGCTGCGGCTCCTCGGTCTCCGCCACCTCGACGGTGCCGGTGGCGCTCACGTTGCCGGCCACGTCGATCGCACGGTACGTCACCGTGGCGGCCTCGGTGCCCGCGACGACGACCGGTGCGGTGTAGCTGCGCCAGGCATCCGCCGCGTCACCGGGCAGTCGGTACTCGACCCGGGCGACACCACTGGTGGCGTCGGTGCCGGCGAGGGTGACGGTGCGCGCTTCGACCGAACCGGTCGCGCTCGGCACCACGGTGTCGATCTTGACCAGCCGCTCGACGGTGGCCGAGTAGTGGCCCTCGCCGTCGGTGGCGCGCACCTTCACCGTGGTCTCGCCTTCGGCCGACAGCAGCACCGAGGCGCCGAGCGGGCTGAAGGTGGTGCCGTCGGTGGAGTACTCGACCGTGGCGGTGCCCTCGGCATCGGTGGTGGTGCCCACGGCGGTCATCGTGACCCCCGTGGTGTACCAGCCGCCGAGCCCGTTGGCGGTCGCCGGGTCGAGGGTCACCTCGACCGTCAGCGTCGGGTCTTCGGGGTCGACCGGCGCGGCCGGAACCTCGAGGGAGCCCTCTGCCGACGGGTTGCCCGCGACATCCGTCACCAGGTAGTGCACCGTCTGAGCCGTCTCGTCCACCGCGACCGGCGCGGTGTAGTCGGCCCAGGCGCCGTCGCCGATGCGGTACTCGATCGTGTCGACGGTGCTCGTGGCATCCGTCGCCGTGATCTCCACCGTGCGCTCCGTGCCGTCCACCACGAGGTTAGCGGTGGCCTCCGGGGCGGTGGCGTCGATCTTGAACGAGACCGCACCGATCTCACTGGTCGAGCCGGGGGCGGATGCACGGTACTGCACCGTGTGCTCGCCATCGGCCGTCACCTGCACCGGGTGGGTGTACTCGAGCCAGCCCGAACCGTCGAGGTTGTACTCGCGGTAGACCGTGCTCGAACCGCCGCCCTGGCTCTCCACCGTCACGGTGACGGCCTGGGTGTACCAGTCCGCCAGACCGTTGGGCGCAGCGGGCTCGACGGTCGCACTGACCGTGACGGGCTCCTCCGGCTCGTCGCCGACCACGTGGAAGTAGTCGAAGACGGCCGTGTTCGAGACCTGGCCCTGGCTGGAGTTGCCGAGCGCGTACAGACCCACTCGGGCGCCACCGAGGCCGGCGTTGGTCACCGTCTCGGCGATCTGCGACCACGGCGTCATCATCCCCTGGACCACGCAGGGCAAAGGCCTCTTCCAGTACTACGAGAAGCTTCTCGAGGGCCTGGCCCGCGACCTCGGTTTCTCGCTGAACACGCCGTGGAAGAACCTCAAGCCCGATGTGCAGGAAGCGATCCTGCGCGGCAACAACTTCGAGGTGAAGGTCAAGTGGAAGAACCGCTACGGCCGCGAGATGAGCTACACCTCGGGCTTCGAGGGCGTCATGCCCTACATCGAGCGCCAGTTCCTCCAGCCGACTCCGACTCACAGCGCGCCCGCTGGGGCGAGTACCTGCGCGAGGTGCCGTGCCCGGTCTGTGACGGCAAGCGGCTGAAACCCC
>BADC01000155.1 GCA_000333435.1 Corynebacterium-like bacterium B27
GACGAACTGGCGAAGACGACCGACTCCGTGGAGCCGGCCGTCTTCGTGGAGCTGCTGCGGCGGGCGCTGGACACGCCCTTGCAGCGCTGAGTTCAGGCGCGCGTGCGGCCTTTGGGGGTGCGGCCGAGCATGAGGGCCGTGATGGCCGCCATGATGCCGGTGACGATGAGCAGGATGCCGGCGAACAGCACCAGGATGCCGATCGACTGCAGCGGCAGGAAGATCACGACGATGCCGGCGACCACCGAGATCACGCCGAGGATCGTGCCGAACCACTGCGAGGAGTCCTTCGCGGTCTCGATGACGGCGAGCACGCCCTCGATGATCCAGGAGAACCCGATCACGAGCGCCAGGGCGAGCAGCGACACGACCGGGTTCCGCACCGCGACGACTCCGGCGAGGATGAGCAGCACGCCGAGGATGATGTTGAGCGCTCGGATGCCGCCCGTGACCGTGTTGTTCACGATGCCGGAGACGACGCGCATGAGCCCGACGATCCAGAAGTAGATCGCGAACAGCCAGGCGATCGTGTACACGATGGCGTCGGGGTTGTTGAACGCGAGCACCAGGATGACGATGCCGAGCACGACCGAGAGGATGGCGCGCACCCACAGGCCGCCTTTGAGCCAGCGGGCCGCGGTGGCCGTGATGTCGGCGTCGTGGAGCCAGAACCCGAGCGGGTTCGAAGCGGTGGGTGTGGTCATGGTGTTCCCCCTTGGTGGGTGCCTCGCGGCGCTGTGTTCTGTCGAGCTTCAATCTAGCGCCTGCTATCAGTGCGGTGGGAGTTCGCCGTGAGCATTTCGGCCCATCGTGCGCGATGTCTGCGGTAACCCCTAATCTCCTGTCGAGCAATACTCAGTTCACCTCGGGGGTGCGGGCGGAAAGGCAGTCATGACATCGGTTCGCAATGGTGCGTCAGTCGCATTGGGTGCGGTCCTCCTCATCGTCGGTGTCGCCGGATGCGCGGGGCCGGGGGAGGCGGTCGATCCCTCCGACAGGGCCGAGGGCCCGGACAGTCCGCTGGCGAAGTACTACTCGCTGGTGTACTCGCCGCTGGAGCAAGGCGATATCGATCGGCAGAACGCTGAGGTGCAGTCGCGGATCGCCTCGTGCATGAAGGAGCAGGGGTTCGAGTACCAGCCCGACTCCCAGAATGCCTCGTTCATGGTTGCCGATGACAGCGGACTCGACTGGTCCAGTGAAGAGTTCGCGACCACCTACGGCTACGGCATCACCACGGATCCGTTGGGCGTCAACGACCGGACGGATGATGGTGGGCAGCAGCACAGCGACCCGAACGCCGAGTACACCGGCTCGCTGAGCGAGTCCGAACTGGCCGCCTACAACGACGCGCTCTGGGGGCCGACGCCGGAGGAGACACCGGCTGGTGAAGCTGCCGAGTACGACTGGGCGAAGGGCGGCTGCAACGGCAAGGCCCAGCACGAGGTCGGCATGGGCAGTGGCGCCGAAAGCGATC
>BADC01000154.1 GCA_000333435.1 Corynebacterium-like bacterium B27
CGCCGCGATCATCGCCTCGCGGTCGCTGAGGGTCAGCTCGCCCATGAAGCTCTGGGCGTCGAGAAGACTGAGCTCCGCGACATCCGCGATGCTGCGCTCGTTGACCGTGACCGCGAGCACCTCGGGCTTCAGCCGCTTGCCGTCACAGACCGGGCACGGCACCTCGCGCAGGTACTCGCCCCAGCGGGCGCGCTGTGAGTCGGAGTCGGCCTGGAGGAACTGGCGCTCGATGTAGGGCATGACGCCCTCGAAGCCCGAGGTGTAGCTCATCTCGCGGCCGTAGCGGTTCTTCCACTTGACCTTCACCTCGAAGTTGTTGCCGCGCAGGATCGCTTCCTGCACATCGGGCTTGAGGTTCTTCCACGGCGTGTTCAGCGAGAAACCGAGGTCGCGGGCCAGGCCCTCGAGAAGCTTCTCGTAGTACTGGAAGAGGCCTTTGCCCTGCGTGGTCCAGGGGATGATGACGCCGTCGTTGATGCTGAGGTCTTCGTCGCCGAGCAGCAGGTCCTGGTCGACCGACATGCGCGTGCCGAGCCCGGAACACTCGGGGCAGGCGCCGAACGGGGCGTTGAACGAGAAGGTGCGCGGCTCGATCTCGGTGAGCTGGATGGGGTGCTGGTTCGGGCAGCTCAGCTTCTCGGAGAAGGTCTGCCAGGCCTCGGGGCCGTTCTCGTCGACGTAGTTGATCTGCACCAGCCCGTCGGTGAGGCGGAGCGCCGTCTCGAGCGAGTCGGTGAGCCGCCCGAGGATCTCGGGGCCGGCCACCAGGCGGTCGACCACCACCGAAATGTCGTGCTTGAACTGCTTCTTGAGCTTGGGCGGCTCGGTGAGCTGGACGAGGTCGCCGTCGACGATGGCACGGGAGTAGCCGCTGGCCGAGAGCTCCTTGAAGAGGTCGACGAACTCACCCTTCTTCTGCGAGACCACCGGGCTGAGGATCTGGTACCGGATGCCGGGCTCCAGTTCCATCAGCTGGTCGGCGATCTGCTGCACGGTCTGCGCCGAGATGATCTCGCCGCAGACCGGACAGTGCGCGATGCCGATGCGTGCCCAGAGCAGACGCATGTAGTCGTAGATCTCGGTGATGGTGCCCACCGTGGAGCGGGGGTTGCGGTTGGTCGACTTCTGGTCGATCGACACCGCCGGGCTGAGCCCCTCGATGAAATCGACGTCGGGGCGGTCGACCTGCCCGAGGAACTGCCGCGCGTAGGCGCTGAGACTCTCGACGTAACGGCGCTGCCCCTCGGCGAAGATGGTGTCGAAGGCGAGGCTCGACTTCCCCGAGCCCGAAAGGCCCGTGAATACGACGAGCGAGTCACGCGGGATCTCGATGTCGACGTCGCGCAGGTTGTGCACCCGCGCGCCGTGCACGCTCAGTTTGCCGCTGGAACCGTGGCGAAACTCGACCGGCTCGACCGGCATCGGCACCCGCTCGGGAACCACGCTGGCGTCCTCGCTGGGAGCAAGAGAATCAAGGGAATCTACGCGCGAAATCGACACCCCGAAAGTCTATGTCGACCCTCCGACACTGAGCTCGGATTACGCTGACGGCACCAACCCGACGCGTGCCGGCAGGCCTGGAGTGAGCCCGGCTCAGCTCAGCTGATGTGCCCGGCCTTCTCCATCTGGCGGAGTTCGCGCTTGAGCTCGGCCACCTCGTCGCGCAGGCGTCCGGCCAGCTCGAACTTGAGCTCGGCCGCGGCCTCGAGCATCTGGCTGTTGAGGTCGGCGATGATCGACTCGAGATCGTTCGCGCCGGCCGCCGCGATGCCCTCGCGCCGGAGGTTCGGGGTGGGGCTCTTCTTGCCCCGGCCCGAGCGGTCGCGCAGGAGGTCGGCGGTGTCGGCACCCTCCCGCGCGAGCGCCTCGGTGATGTCGGCGATCCGCTTGCGTAGCGGCTGCGGATCGATGCCGTTGGCCGTGTTGTAGGCGATCTGCTTCTCCCGGCGGCGATCGGTCTCCTCGATGGCCAGCTGCATCGAATCCGTCATCTTGTCGGCGTAGAGATGCACTTCGCCCGACACGTTGCGGGCAGCACGGCCGATGGTCTGGATGAGCGACGTCGACGACCGCAGGAAGCCCTCCTTGTCGGCATCCAGGATCGCCACCAACGACACCTCGGGCAGGTCGAGCCCCTCTCGCAGCAGGTTGATGCCGACCAGCACGTCGTAGACGCCCATCCGCAGCTCGGTCAGCAACTCGACCCGGCGGAGGGTGTCGACGTCGGAGTGCAGGTAGCGCACGCGGACGCCGGCCTCGGTGAGGAAGTCGGTGAGCTCCTCGGCCATCTTCTTCGTGAGCGTCGTCACGAGCACCCGTTCGTCGCGGGCCGCGCGCAACCGGATCTCTTCGAGCAGGTCGTCGATCTGCCCCTTCGAGGGCTTCACCACGAGTGTCGGGTCGATGAGACCGGTGGGGCGGATGATCTGCTCCACCACCCCGTCGGCGATGCCCATCTCGTACTTGCCGGGGGTGGCCGAGAGGTAGACCGTCTGACCCACGCGCTCCTTGAACTCGTTCCACTTCAGCGGCCGGTTGTCGAGCGCGCTCGGCAGCCGGAACCCGTGGTCGACCAGGGTGCGCTTGCGCGACGAGTCACCCTCGTACATCGCCCCGATCTGTGGGACCGTGACGTGCGACTCGTCGATCACGACGAGGAAGTCGTCGGGGAAGTAGTCGAGCAGGCAGTGCGGCGCCTCCCCCGGCATCCGCCCGTCGATGTGCCGCGAGTAGTTCTCGATTCCGGAGCAGAACCCGATCTGCTGCATCATCTCCAGGTCGAAGGTGGTGCGCATCCGCAGCCGCTGGGCCTCGAGCAGTTTGCCCTCGCGCTCGAGCACGGCCAGGCGGTCGTGCAGCTCGGTCTGGATGGTCTCGATGGCCCGGTGCATCACGTTCGTGTCGGCGACGTAGTGTGAACCAGGGAAGACCGAGACGTTCTCGAGCTTCTGCACGATCTCGCCGGTCAGCGGATGCAGGCTGTACAGCCCTTCGATCTCGTCGCCGAACATCTCGATGCGGATGGCGAGCTCTTCGTACATCGGGATGATCTCGATGGTGTCGCCCCGCACCCGGAAGTTGCCTCGGGAGAAGTCGATGTCGTTGCGCTGGTACTGCATCGACACGAAGCGGCGGATCAGCCAGTCGCGGTCGACCCGCTGCCCCACCTGCAACGCGATCATCGCGTTGAGGTACTGCTCGGGCGTGCCGAGACCGTAGATGCAGGACACCGTCGACACCACCACCACGTCGCGCCGCGACAGCAGCGAGTTCGTGGTGGAGTGCCGGAGTCGCTCGACCTCCGCGTTGATCGACGAGTCCTTCTCGATGAAGGTGTCGGTCTGCGGCACGTACGCCTCCGGCTGGTAGTAGTCGTAGTACGACACGAAGTACTCGACCGCGTTGTTGGGCATCAGTTCGCGGAACTCGTTCGCGAGCTGGGCCGCCAGGGTCTTGTTGTGCGCGAGCACCAGGGTGGGCCGCTGCACCTGCTCGATGAGCCACGCCGTGGTGGCCGACTTGCCCGTTCCGGTCGCACCGAGCAGCACCACATCCGTCTCGCCCGCGTTGATGCGCCCCGCCAATTCGGCGATCGCCGCGGGCTGATCGCCGCTCGGCGTGTATTCACTGACGACCTCGAAGGGGTGGACAGAGCGAGTCGGTTCCATGCATTAAGTTTAGGGAGAGCCACCGACATCACGGTCGGTGCTCGCTCTCAGCGTCACGGCGACGCATCCCCACCTCACCACCACCACGAGGGACACACATGAGAATCGGCATCCTCACCAGCGGCGGCGACTGCCCAGGGTTGAACGCGGTCATCCGCGGGGCGGTGCTCAAGGGCACCGAGATCAACGGGCAGGAGTTCGTCGGCTTCAAAGACGGCTGGCGAGGCGTCGTCAACGGCGACGTCATCCCGCTGGAGCGCAGCGACGTGCGCGGCATCGCGAAGCAGGGCGGCACGATCCTCGGGACGTCGCGCACCAACCCGTTCGAGGGCAACGGCGGCCCGGAGCGCATCCAGGAGACCCTCGACCGCCTCGGCATCGACGCGATCATGGCCATCGGCGGCGAGGGCACTCTGGCTGCCGCCAAGCGACTGACGGATGCGGGGCTGCGCATCGTGGGCGTGCCCAAGACCGTCGACAACGACCTCGACGCCACCGACTACACCTTCGGCTTCGACACCGCCGTCGAGATCGCCACCGAGGCGATGGACCGCCTGCGAACGACCGGCGACTCGCACAGCCGCTGCATGGTGGCCGAGGTGATGGGCCGGCATGTCGGCTGGATCGCGCTGCACTCCGGCATGGCCGCGGGCGCCCACGCCATCCTCATCCCGGAGCAGAAGACGAGCATGGCGCAGGTCGCCGAGTGGGTGCAGAGCGCCGCCGACCGCGGCCGCGCCCCGCTCGTGGTGGTGGCGGAGGGCTTCACCCCCGACCACGCCGACGACCCGCACTCCGAACGCGGACTCGACGCCTTCGGCCGGCCCCGCCTCGGCGGCATCGGCGAACGGCTCGCCCCGATGATCGAAGACCTCACCGGTATCGAGACACGGGCGACGACGCTCGGGCACATCCAGCGCGGCGGGGTGCCGACCGCCTACGACCGGGTGCTGGCGACCCGGCTCGGCATGGCAGCATCCGACATCGTGCAGGACGGGTCGTGGGGGCACACCCTGAAGCGCATCTACGGCGAACGCGACCTGCTGGTGGCGGAGTGCATGCGGCGGCAGGTCTGGCACGACCTCGATCCGGCGGCACTGGCCGCGATCGCCTGCGCGCTCGTCTACGAACCCCGTCGCGAAGAACCCGAGGGCTACGAGCGCAATCTTCCGCGGGGAGCGTTCCGCATCGCCCTGGAGAAGACGCAGGAGCTGTGGGCGCAGATCGACGACATCCAGGTCGACCACAAGCTGCCCGGCAGCACTCCCGTCGCGACCGGGCTCTCGGGCGCGATGCACCGCTGGGCGCGGGGCGGCTCGCTCGACGACGTGCTGACCGACGCCGACATGGCCGCGGGCGACTTCGTGCGGTGGTCGAAACAGACCATCGACCTGCTCGACCAGTTGCAGGGCACCCCGGATGCGCGGCTCGCCGTCACGGCCCGGGCCGCGATCGACGCCGTGCGCCGCGGCATCGTGGCGTACTCCTCGGTGGCGTGAGGACGAGACCGTGACGACGACCCTCCGCCCCGCCGACCGTGCACGCGCCCGCACGGCCGCGTCCGCGCATCCGGTAACGCTGGTCGACGTGCGCCGTTCGCTGCCGCTCGACGGCCAGGCGCCCGCGCGCTTCGCCCGGCCGCTGATGCCGCTCTGGCTCGCCCTGATCGGCGCCGTGGGTGCCGGGATCGCGCTCGACGCCGGTTTCCCCGACAAAGGCTGGTGGCCGCTCACCCTGGTGGGTGTGCTGATCGTGCTGGCGGCGCTGGTGGGGCGCGGTTGGGGCAGCGCCTTCCTCATCGGGGTGGTGGCGGGCGCCACGTTCTGGGGCGTGCACATCTTCTGGCTCACGCTCTACCTGGGGCCGGTGCCCTGGCTCGGCCTGTCCGGGTTCGAAGCGGTGTACTTCGGGCTCGGGTCGATCCTGATCGCCCTGGTCTACCGGCGCGCCGAGCGGGTGTGGCCGAGCCGCTGGGGCCGGCTCGGTCTCGTGCCCCTCGTCGTCTCAGGGCTCTGGGTGCTCCGTGAGGGCATCAACTCCATCGCGCCGTACGGCGGATTCTCCTGGGGCCGCATCGCGATGTCGCAGTCCGAGAGCCCGTTCGCCGGCCTCGTCGCCTGGCTCGGCATGTCGGGCCTCAGCTTCGTGCTGGTCTGGCTGGCGGCGTTCCTGCTGCAGCTCGCTCGGGAGTTCGACCTGCGCACCTCGAGCCGGATGCTCGCCGGCGCGATCGCGATCGCGGCCCTGCTGGCGGTGCCCGCTTGGCCCGCGCCCACCTCCGGAACCTCCCGCATCGCAGCCGTGCAGGGCAACTCGAACGCCGGGCTGTTCGACGTGCACGCGCCCGGCGACATCCTGAGCGACCACGTGTCGGCCTCGCTGCCGCTCGAGGGTCAGCCGCTCGACGTGCTGGTCTGGCCCGAGAACGCCTCCGACCTCGACCCGGCGCGGTACCCGGCAGCAGCGCAGGCCCTCGACACGGTGAGCGCCGACCTGGGTGGTGTACCCATCGTGGCCGGCACCATCCAGCAGCGTGGCGACCTGGTCTACAACACCTCGCTGCTCTGGGAGAACGGGGGAGTGGCCGACCACTACGACAAGCGCCACCCCGTGCCGTTCGCCGAGTGGATGCCCAACCGCGAGTTCTTCCGCGCCCTGCAACCCGATCTGGTCGACCTGGTGACCCGCGACTATCAGTTCGGCAGCACCGACCTCACCTTCGACATCAACGGGCTGATCGCCGGCATCTCGATCTGCTTCGACATCACCGACGACGCGGTGATGCGCGAGATGTCGGCGGAGGGCGCGCAGGTGGTGCTCTCGCAGACGAACAACGCCGACTTCGGCAAGACCGACGAGAACCTCCAGCAGCTCGCCATCGCCCGGCTGCGGGCGATCGAGTTGGGGCGGAGCGTCGTGAACATCTCGACGGTGGGAACCAGCCAGATCATCGCCCCCGACGGGAGCACGATCACCGGCATCCCCGCCTATCAGGCGGGTGCGATGGTGGCCGATGTGCCGCTGGCGAGTGTTCCGACGCCCGCGGCGCTCCTCGGCTTCCAGATCGAGTGGCTCGTGGCCGGCTTCGGCGTCATCGGACTGGCAGTGGCCCTGACGACGAGAACGTCGCCTCGGCCGGTTAGGGCCAGACGACGTTCTTGATCGTGCGCGTGCTTATTGCGTGCTGAGCGGCTAGGCGCTCTTCTGCGTGCCACGGCGCGCCCGCAGGTACTGCAGGCGCTCTTCGAGCAGCTCCTCGAGCTCGGCCCGGGTGCGGCGTTCGAGCAGCATGTCCCAGTGGCTGCGGGGCGTCTTCACGTCACCCTTGTCCACCTCGACCGGCTCCGAGCCGACCATGAGGATCGCCTCATGGCTGCAGAACCTGCACTCCCAGGTCTCCGGGGCTTCGGCCTCGGCCGAGAACACCATCTCGGTGTCACGGCCACATGTCGCGCAGCGGTACGTGTAGGTCGTCCGGGGCGAGAAAACCACGCCCTCTTCGCTCTGCAGGCTTTGTGCGCCCAGTCGCATTCCGCGCAAACTGCGATCTGCCATTGTGTGGTCTCCTCTCGCGTTGCTTCAAGAGTTATAAACCGCCTGACCGGCTGAAAGCTTTCCGCCTGGCCCTATTGCCAGTACTCTCTCAGCGAACCGTCGCGCGGAACTCCGCCGCGATCGGCAGCATGAGGTCGGCCCGATCGGTCACGATGCCGTCGACGCCCGCCTCGAGCAGGCTCCGCGCCACACCGACGTCGTTGATGGTCCAGACGTGCACCTCGACGCCGCAGGCGTGCAGGCGCCGCACGACCCGCGGGGTGGTGGTGCGCAGTCCGAAGATCGTGAGCGGGATCTGCACGGCGTCCACCCGCCGCAGCAGGTGGCGCACGAGCGAGGTGAGGCCGAGCTTGGCCGCGAGGAGGGCGGGCACGAACTCGCCCGCCGACGCCGACGCCGCGACCCGCCGGCCACCGCCGCCGTCGAGCCGGTCGACGGCGGCGCGCCGGCGCCGGGTCGAGAACGAGGTGAGAAGCACCCGGTCTTCGGCACCCGCCTCGGCGATGGCACGGGCAGCCGGCCCGGCGACGTCCTCGGATTTGATGTCGATGTTGAAACGGATGCCCGGATGCGCCGCCAGCACATCGGCGAGGGTCACGAATCGCACACCGCCGCCCAGATCGATCTCGAGCAGCTGCTCGAGGGTCAGGTCGGCGATCCGTTCGGCCCGGCCCACCAGGCGCTCGAGCGTGGGGTCGTGGCTGGCCACGGCGATGCCGTCGGCCGATGCGTTCACATCCGTCTCGAGGTACTGCGCACCGGCCGCCACCGCCTTCTCGAACGCGGCGAGCGTGTTCTCCGGAACTCCGAGGGCCAGACCGCGGTGCGCCAGGATGCGGGGGAGCGGCGGCTGGAACCAGCCGCCGGCCCGCTGCTCAGCCCTGCTGCGGGTCGGCACCGGGGGTGCCCGTCGCCGGCGCATCGGGTTGGGGCGGTGCGGGCAGCGTGGCGGCGGCGTCGGCCGCAGCGGAGGCCGCGGCGGCCGCCTGCACGGCAGCCCCGGCCGCCTGAGCGGTCTCCTCGGCCAGCCGACTGGGCTCCGGTGCCACCGCATCCGCCCCGCCGTGGCGCTCGGCCAGACCGGGAGCCGCGGCGCCACGCTCACCGAACGCCTGCCCGATTCCCTTCAGGGCTTCCGTGAGCTCGCTCGGGATGACCCAGAGCTTGTTCGCGTTGCCCTCCGCGATCTTCGGCAGCGTCTGCAGGTACTGATAGGCCAGCAGGAGGTTGTCGGGCTCGCCGCGGTGGATCGCGCCGAACACCGTGGTGATGGCCTCGGCCTCACCCTGGGCGCGGAGCACCTGGGCCTTGGCGTCACCCTCGGCCCGGAGGATCTCGGCCTGCCGGTGACCCTCCGCCTCGAGGATCTGCGACTGCTTGGTGCCCTCGGCGGTGAGGATGACGGCGCGGCGCTCCCGCTCGGCGCGCATCTGCTTCTCCATGGAGTCCTGGATGGAGGCGGGCGGATCGATCGCCTTCAGTTCCACCCGCGAGACACGGATGCCCCACTTGCCGGTCGCCTCGTCGAGCACGATGCGCAGCTGCCCGTTGATCTCGTCACGGCTGGTCAACGCCTCCTCGAGGTTCAGGCCACCGACCACGTTGCGGAGGGTGGTGGTCGCGAGCTGTTCGACGGCGCCGAGGTAGTTCGCGATCTCGTAGGTGGCGGCACGCGCATCCGTCACCTGGAAGAAGACGACGGTGTCGATGGAGACCACCAGGTTGTCTTCGGTGATCACGGGCTGGGGCGGGAAGGAGACCACCTGCTCGCGCAGATCGATGAGGGGGCGCAGCCGGTCGATGAAGGGCACCAGGATGTTGAGGCCCGGCATCAAGGTCTTGTGATAGCGGCCGAGGCGCTCGACCACACCGGCGCGCGCCTGCGGGATGATGCGCACCGAACGCGCCACCACCACCAGGACGAAGATGACGATGATCGCGATGACGACGATCAGGATGACCTGCCCGACGATGTCGTTCACAGGGTGCCCTCCTTGTGCTCGGTGTACTCGGTCGTTCGCTCCGCCGGCACGACGACCGCGGTGGCGCCGTCGATCGCGGTGACCAGCACGCGCTCACCGCGCCGCAGGTCGCGTGCTTCGGTGAGGGGGGAGACCCGCGCCGTCCAGGTGTCGCCGTTGGCGAGCTTGACCTGACCGCCGGTCGCGGTGACCTGATCGACGACCAGCCCCTCGAGGCCGAGCAGCGCATCCACGTTGCTGCGCGACGGATCGCCGCCGCGTTTGAGCAGCCGCAGGAGCGGTGGCCGCAGCGTGAGCAGGAGGAGCAGTGACAGCACCGCCGCCACCACGATCTGGATGTACCAGGGGGCGCCGAAGACCCCGGCGATGAGCCCGCCGAGGCTGCCGATCGCGATCATGAGAAAGGTGAACTCGAGCGTGAACATCTCGATCACCACGAAGAGGAGGATCAACCCGAGCCAGATGATCCAGGCGTACGAATCGAGGAAGTCGGTCATCGACTGTCTCCTTTCGGCGTCGATCGGCTGTGCTTCGACGCTATCAGGCTTCCGCGGGGGCGCGGGTGGAGTATCGGCTACTTGGTAGTCTCGGAGGGTTGTTCTCGATCCCTGAGGAGTCGCCGTGCCCAATCCACTCGCCCCCGGTTCGCTCGCTGGCAAGCGCGCCCTCGTCACGGGATCCTCGCGCGGCATCGGAGCCGACACGGTGGGGTACTTCGCCGAGGCGGGCGCCTCGGTCGTCATCAACTACCGCAACAAGGAGGCGCGGGCGGCCAAGCTCGCGAACAGCATCCGGGAGGCCGGCGGCACCGCACTCGTCGTGGGCGCCGACCTCACCGACCCGGCATCGGTGGCGGCCATGTTCGACCAGGTGCAGGCCGATCTCGACGGCCTCGACATCCTCGTGCTGAACGCCTCCGGCGGCATGGAGAGCGGCATGGCCGAGGACTACGCGATGATGCTCAACCGGGATGCGCAGGTGAACCTGCTGACCGCGGCGTTGCCCCTGCTCGCGCCGGGGTCGCGGGTGGTGTTCGTCACGAGTCACCAGGCGCACTTCATCCGCACCACCGAGACCATGCCCGAGTACCTGCCCGTGGCGCTGTCCAAGCGCGCGGGCGAGGATGCGCTGCGAGCCATGATCCCGCAGCTCGACGCCGCGGGCGTGGAGTTCGTTGTGGTGTCGGGCGACATGATTGAGGGCACCATCACGGCCACGCTGCTCGAACGCGCGAACCCGGGAGCGATCGGCGCCCGCAAGGAGGCTGCCGGGCGGCTGTACAACGTGAGCGAGTTCGCGGCGGAGGTGGCGGCGGCGGCCGTCGACCCGATCCCCGAGAACCACACCCGCTACGTGGGCGACGTCTCCGACTTCGGGCCGATCGAGGGCGAGTGAGCGGCGAGGCCGACGCCGCCACGGCGGCGGGGACGGTCATCCGCAAGTCGCGGGTGCTGGTGCTCGACCACGCGCGCCGCACGCTGCTGTTCTTCACGCGAGCGGATGTCGCGACGAACCCGACCCGATGGCTGACGCCGGGCGGTCACCTCGAGGCGGGGGAGACCCATCTGCGGGCGGCCGTGCGGGAGCTGTTCGAGGAGACCGGGCTCGTGGTCACCGAAGAAGAGCTGGGTGACGTCTTCTGGTCGCACGACTTCACCGGGGAACCGGCGGCCGGCGTGTTCCGGGAGTACCACGAGGAGTGGTACCTGCTGCGGGTGCCGGGCTTCGTGCCGGTCGACACCTACTGGACCGACGACGAGCGCGTCGACGTGGAGCAGTGGCGCTGGTGGTCCCTCGACGAACTGGCGAGGACGACCGACTCCGTGGAGCCGGCCGTCCTCGTGGAGCTGCTGCGGCGGGCGCTGGACACGCCCTTGCAGCGCTGAGTTCAGGCGCGCGTGGCGGCCTTGGGGGTGCGGCCGAGCATGAGGGCCGTGATGGCCGCCATGATGCCGGTGACGATGAGCAGGATGCCGGCGAACAGCACCAGGATGCCGATCGACTGCAGCGGCAGGAAGATCACGACGATGCCGGCGACCACCGAGATCACGCCGAGGATCGTGCCGAAGCGGTGCCGAGCTCGTCCAGGTACCGCTGGGCGGGGAGGCTTCGGGTGGGGCGGGTGGTCATGTCGTCTTCTTTCGTCTCAGTCTGTGGG
>BADC01000153.1 GCA_000333435.1 Corynebacterium-like bacterium B27
AGGGGCGCGAGGCGAGCTTCAATTTCACCGACGTGTCGTCGGCCTTCGACCTGGGCATCCAGATCGCCTTCACTGTCGGCGTCGTCATCTCGTCCCCGGTGTGGCTGTACCAGGTCTTCGCCTTCGTGATGCCGGGGCTCAAGAAGAAGGAGAAGCGCTATGCCGTCGGCTTCGTCTGCGCCGCCGTGCCGCTCTTCTTCGCCGGCTGCGTGGCCGGCTGGTTCGTACTGCCGCACATGGTGACGCTGCTCACCGGTTTCGCGCCCGAAGGCACCACCGCGTTGCTCACCGCCCGGTCGTACTACGACTTCGTGCTGAAGCTGGTGCTGGCCATCGGCATCGCGTTCGTGCTCCCGGTGTTCCTCGTCATCCTCAACTTCGCGGGGGTGCTGACGGCGAAGGCCATCATCAAGTCGTGGCGCATCGCCATCCTCGCGATCACGCTGTTCACCGCCATCGCCACACCGGCGGCCGATGTGATGTCGATGTTCCTGCTGGCCATCCCGATGCTGCTGCTGTATTTCGGTGCAGCGGGCATCGCGTGGCTGAACGACCGCCGCCGGCGGCGCGCGCAGGAGAGCTTCGACGTCGAGTTGGCCGTCTGATGGCGGCGGGCGGCAGCGAGGGCGTGCTGACTCCGGCCGAGCGGTTCTCGGCCAGTCGTAAGCGGGCCGGGCATCCGCAGGTCGAGCACTTCCGGAGCGGGCTCGGCTTCGACCTCGACCCGTTCCAGATCGAGGCCGCCGGTGCCCTCGAGGACGGCCGGAGCGTGCTGGTGGCGGCGCCCACCGGAGCGGGCAAGACGGTGGTCGCCGAGTTCGCGGTGCACCTGGCCATGCAGTCGGTGCGCGACAAGGTCTTCTACACGGCGCCCATGAAGGCGCTGTCGAACCAGAAGTTCCAGGAGTTCGTGACCGAGTACGGGCCCGACGAGGTGGGCCTGCTCACCGGCGACACGAACATCAACGCCGACGCGCGCATCGTGGTGATGACCACCGAGGTGCTTCGCAACATGCTCTACGCCGATTCGGCGCTGCTCACCAACCTGCGGTTCGTGGTGATGGACGAGGTGCACTACCTCGCCGACCGCTTCCGTGGGGCGGTGTGGGAAGAGGTGATCATCCACCTGCCGCAGCACGTGAAGCTCGTGTCGCTGAGCGCCACGGTCTCGAATGCCGAGGAGTTCGGCGACTGGCTGCAGGCGGTGCGGGGCGACACCGAGGTGATCGTCTCCGAGGAGCGGCCGGTGCCGCTCGATCAGCATGCACTCGTGAAGACCAAGCTGATCGACCTCTTCGACTCCACCGGGCGGGCCGCCACCAACCGGGTGAACCCCGAGCTCGCGCAGCTCGTGCGCGGGGGTGCGTCGCTCGCATCCGTCGACCGGCTGGGCGGCAACCGCGGCCGTGGCGGCGGCGGCCGGAACCGGGGCCGCGGCGGCTACCGCCCGCACGGGCAGGGCTTCGAGCGCATGGACCGGCCGGAGGTCGTCGCGCTGCTCGAGGAGCACCGGCTGCTGCCGGCCATCTTCTTCGTCTTCAGCCGGTTGGGCTGCGACCAGGCGGTGAAGCAGGTGCTGCGCGCCGGCGTGCGCCTGACCACGAGCGAGGAGCGGGAGGAGATCCGCCGCATCGTCGATGAGCGCACCCGCACGCTGCTCGACGAAGACCTCGCGGTGCTCGGCTACTGGGAGTGGACCGAGGGGCTGATGCGTGGCGTGGCCGCCCACCACGCCGGGCTCCTGCCCGCCTTCAAGGAGGTGGTGGAGGAGTTGTTCCAGAAGAAGCTCGTGAAAGTGGTCTTCGCCACCGAGACGCTCGCCCTCGGCATCAACATGCCCGCGCGCACCGTGGTGCTCGAGAAGCTCGAGAAGTTCAACGGCGAGGCGCGCGTGCCCATCACTTCGGGGGAGTACACGCAGCTGACCGGCCGGGCCGGGCGGCGCGGCATCGACGTGGAAGGGCACTCCGTCATCCAGTGGCGGGAGGGGCTCGACCCGCAGGAGGTGGCCTCGCTGGCGTCGCGGCGCACCTATCCGCTGAACTCGAGCTTCCGGCCCACCTACAACATGGCCGTGAACCTCATCGACCAGTTCGGGCGGCCGCGCACCCGCGAGATCCTCGAGTCGTCGTTCGCGCAGTTCCAGGCCGACCGGGCGGTGGTCGACCTCGCCCGCAAGGTGCGCCAGCAGGAGGAATCGCTGGCCGGCTACGAGACGGCCATGACCTGCCACCTCGGCGACTTCAAGGAGTACGCGCGCATCCGCCGCGAGCTCACCGACCTGGAGCGCTCGGGGGCCGGGAGGTCGGCGCAGCAGTCCCGCGGGGAGCGGGACAAGCGGCAGCGGCGCATCGAGTCGTTGCGCAAGCAGTTGCGCCAGCATCCGGTGCACGGCTGCAAGGACCGCGAGGCGCACGCACGCTGGGCGGAGCGCTGGTTCACCCTGNAGAAGGAGACCGACGGGCTGACCCAGC
>BADC01000152.1 GCA_000333435.1 Corynebacterium-like bacterium B27
GCCCGCGAGGCGGCTGCCCTCATCGCCGGGCTGCAGTACCTCCAGTCGTTGCCGGAGAACGTCGACAGCGGCGTCTACTCGTCGCTCATGGACAAGCTCGCCCGGGGGGCCTCCGAGCGACCGAGCCAGGTCGCCATCGCCCCGGCCGAGGCCGCCGGTTCCCTCGCCGAGGTGCGGGACGCCCTGGCGCGCCGCGTGCAGATCGAGTTCGACTACCTCAGCTCGCGCGGCTCGCGGGAGCGCCGGCGTGTCGATCCACTCCGCATCGACTCCGACAACGAGGACTGGTACCTGCGCGCGTGGGACCACCTGCGGGAAGCGGTGCGCACCTTCAGGTTCGACCGGATGACCGACATCCGCGTCACCGACGACCCGGTCACCGATCCGCACGACGATGTGCGCCTCGGTGACCGCCTGTTCCAGGGAGCGGACGACGACCTCGTGGTCACCATCGAGCTCGACCCCTCGGCCATGTCCCTCCTCGGCGAGTACGTCTCGAACGTCGACGCGACGGTGGCGGATGCGCCGTCCGACGCTTCGGGCCGGGTGCGCGCCCGCATCCGGGTCGCGCACATGCACGGGCTGAAGCGCCTGGTGACTGCCCTCTCGTCGGCGGTGACGGTCGTCGACCCGCCGGAGGCGCGCGCAGTCGTGGTCGACTGGGCCGAGGCTGCGCTCGCCCGCTACGCCGACGATCTCGCCGGATAGGCTGAGCGGATGGCGTGGTGGGCGTGGCTGATCATCTGGACCGTTCTGGTGCTGGCGCTCGTCGGCATGCTCGCCTGGCTCGGCTACCGGTTGTTCAAGAAGGGCGTCGCGGTGCTGCGCGAACTCGAGCAGCTCACCGACAAGGTGGCACGCCTGAACGAGAACGTCGAGCAGCTCGCGCCCGAAGAACCGGCCGATCGGGCCATCCTGCTCGGGTACGCGGAGGTGGCACGGCGCCGCGAACTCCACCTGGAGCGCAAAGCCGAATTGAAGCAGGCACGCAGAGACGCCCGCATCAAACGCGGTAAACTGCTCGTGAATCCCGAAACGATTCCGACCCTAAGGAAGTGGACCGATGCTCGGTAAACTCAACGGGTGGCACCTGGTCATCATCCTCGTCGTCATCCTGC
>BADC01000151.1 GCA_000333435.1 Corynebacterium-like bacterium B27
CGGAGGGGGGAAGGGCGGGCTCGCGTCGGCGCTTGTGATGAGTCGACAGGGTGCTGAAGTGACCCTCTTCGAGCACGCGCCCGCGTTCGGCGAGGTCGGCGCCGGCATCCAGTCGGGCCCAACGCCACCCGCATCCTGCGCGACTGGGGGCTGCTCGACGAGGTCAATCGCGCGAGGCTTCCGCCCCCGAGAACCTCGTGCTGAAGGACGCGATCTCGGGCGAGGTGCTCACGAAGCAGAGCCTCGGCGACGAGTTCGTTGCGCGCTACGGCGCTCCGTACGTGGTGATCCACCGCAGCGATCTGCACGCCATCCTGCTCGAGGCGGCCGAGCGCGAAGGCGTGCGACTGCTCGTCGACAGCCACGTGGCGAGCATCGACGACCTCGGCGAGGAGGTGGTCGTGCAGCTCGCGAACGGAACACAGCACCGCTCCGACGCCGTGCTGGCTGCCGACGGCCTGGCCTCGCTCACGCGCGACGCGATCGTCGGCGACGCACCGGTCGCATCCGGCTACGTCGCCTACCGCGGCACGCTGCCGGAGACGGGTGGCCACGGCGCCGACGTTGTGGCCTGGCTCGGTCCGCACTGTCATTTCGTGCAGTACCCGATCCGCCGTGGCGAGATGCTCAACATGGTGGCCGTGTTCCGCTCCCCGGCCTTCGGGCGGGGCGAGGCGGAGTGGGGTGGGGTCGACGAACTCGACACGGCCTATGCCGCGTGCTCGCCCGAGGTCCAGGGTGCGGTGCAGCACCTCTGGCGGGACCGCCGCTGGCCGATGTACGACCGGGAGCCGACGAGCAATTGGGGGGCAGGGCGGGTGAGCCTGATCGGCGACTCCGCGCATCCGATGCTGCAGTATCTCGCCCAGGGCGCCTGCCAGGCCCTCGAAGACGCCGACGCGCTCGATGTGTTCGCTGCCCGCACCCCCGGCGACTGGGCCACGACGTTCGAGGCGCTCGCCGCGGTGCGGCAGCCCCGCACCGCCCGGGTGCAGCGCACCGCCCGGGTGTGGGGCGACATGTGGCACGTCGAGGGCGTGGCCAGGGTGCTGCGCAACGAACT
>BADC01000150.1 GCA_000333435.1 Corynebacterium-like bacterium B27
CGGTGGCGCCTTCGCCGATGCGCTCTCAGCGGGACCAGCGGCCGCCGTTCAGCACGGCGCGCTGCTGCTGACCCCGTCGGACGGCCTTCCCGACGCAGTGCGCACCGAGATCTCCCGCCTGCACCCAGCGAGGATCGTGGTGGTGGGCGGAACCGCGTCCGTGTCCGCCACGGTGGCGAAGGCACTCGGCACCATCGCTCCGACGACGCGGCTCGGCGGCGCTGACCGGTTCGCCGTGTCGCGCGCCGTCATCGACGACGCCTTCGCGGCGGGTGCGCCCACCACCTTCGTGGTCACCGGCAACTCCTACCCCGATGCGCTCTCGGCCGGAGCCGCCGCGGGTTCGGCCGGTGCTCCGGTGCTGCTCGTGAACGGGTCGGCTGCGGGTGCGGATGCCGCGACACGCGCCGAACTCGCCAAGCTCGGCACGACGAAGGTCACCGTCGTCGGCGGCACCGCCTCGGTGACGGACGGAGTCGCCGGGTCGCTCGGCACGGGCATCCGCGTCACCCGGCTGGCGGGCCCCGATCGGTACACCGCCGCTGTCGCGCTCAACCGGGCGTCGTTCGCTTCCGCCGACACCGTGTATCTCACCACCGGCCTGAACTTTCCCGACGGACTTTCGGCGAGCGCTCGGGCGGGCAGTACCCACTCCCCCCTCTACCTGGTGGACGGCTGGTGCGTTCCACAGGCGGTGATCAGCGACATCGCCTCGCTGCACGCGAAGTCGGTGGTGATCCTGGGCGGCACCTGGTCGATGTCGCACTACATCGACCAGCTCTACGCCTGCGAGTCCTAGCCGGGGGCACCCCACCCACTTCACCGGCACCTCCCCCCACGCCCGCCGCACCTCACCGGCACCTCCCCTCGCCCCCTCCGCTCACCGGCACCTCCCCCCTCGCCCCCTCCGCTCACCGGCACCTCCGCCCCACGCCCGCCGCACCTCACCGGCACGTCTTTGTAGGGTGTGGTATTGGTGGTGGTATAGCTTAGGGTCATGACCACCGGCGACCTCACCATCGACAGCTCGCGTGCCGAGCCGCTCTGGGCCCAGACGGCCGACTACGTGCGCGAGCAGATCGCGAGCGGCGCCTACAGCGAGGGGATGCGCCTCCCACCCGAGCGCGAGCTCTGCCTCACCCTCAACGTCAGCCGGGTCACCCTGCGCAAGGCGCTGGTGTCGCTGGTCGACGAGGGCGTGCTGAGTTCGTCGCACGGCCGTGGCTGGTACGTGTCGATGGCCGAGCCCGGCGAACAGGCCGCGGGCGACTGGCCGAACTCGCTCGAGTCGTTCAGCGAGACGGCGGAGCGCATGGGCCTCGTCTCCGACTCCCTCGTGATCGAGCAGCGCGTCTCCCCCGCCACTCTCGACGAGGCCGAGGAGCTCAGCGTCGCCCCCGGCACCCCGCTGCTGCGCCTCGGTCGCGTGCGCCGCCTCGACGGCGTGCCGATCGCCATCGACAACACGCGCGTGCCGGCCAGCCTCATCCCGCAGGCGGCCGACGTCGACTTCGCCACCGGGTCGCTCTACGCCACCCTCGGCGACAGCGGCATCGACATCGCCCGCGCCGAGGCCACCATCGAGGCCCGCGACGCCGACGCCACGATCGCGAAGCACCTCGACATCGAGGTGGGCCGCCCCATCCTGGTGATGAAGCAGACCTCGGTGGATGCGCGCGACCGCCCCGTGCTCATCTCCACCATCGAGTACTCCGGCGACCGCTACCGCCTGCGCACGGTCTTCACCCGCTCGAAGCCCGGCCACGCAGGCCACGCCCGCCGCTGACCTCCTCGCGACCCGTCACTTTTGGCCCTAAAACGCGTCGGGAAGGGCCAAAAGTGACGGGTCGCGAGGAGGGGTGAGGGCGAGGGCGGGCTACTTGCCGTAGCCCTGCGAGAGGCCCTGGATGAAGTTGCGCGAGAACACGGTGAACAGGATGACGAGCGGCAGCGCCCCGAGGGTGAGTGCCGCGAGCAGCGCCGGGTAGTCGCTCTGGAACTGCCCCACGAACTGCTGCACCCCGAGCGTGACGGTCTGGTTCTCCTTGCTCGGCGCGAGGATGAGCGGGAACCACAGGTCGTTCCAGATCGGCAGCATGGTGACGGATGCGACGGCCGCGAGCCCCGGTCGCACGAGCGGCAGCACGATCGAGAGCGTGCGCAGCTCCCCCGCCCCGTCGATCTTCGCGGCCTCCTTCAGCTCCGTCGGCACCCGCCGGAAGAACGTGGCCATCAGCGCGATGGCGAGCGGCAGGCTCATCGCGGTGTACACGAGGATGAGCGCCACGAGGGTGTCGACGAGGTGCCAGGCCACCATGGTCTGCAGGATCGGCACCGTGCCGAGCCGGATGGGCAGCATGATGCCGATGATGAAGAACCCGGCGAGCAGCGGCGCCAGCCGCACCTTGTACTCGGTGATCGCGAACGCCGCGAGGGTCGAGAGCACCAGGGTGAGGAGCGTCGACACCAGCGTCACGATGATGCTGTTGCCGTAGTTCAGCGCGAAGTTGCCGCGCTTGAAGACGTTCGCCCAGCCGTCGAGGTTGAACGTCTCGGCGGTCGGCGGCACGAACGGTCCGTTGAAGATGCCGGGCGTGGTCTTCAAGGAGTTCATCACCACGATGATGATGGGCCCGATGGCGACGATGACGAACAGGATGAGCGCGACGTGCACCACCAGGCGGCCGCCGGCATCCGCTCGGCTGGGCTTGTTCAAGGAGGTCATGAGGGTCCTAGAGTTCGTAGCTCTTCAGTCGTCGCTGCACGACGGCGAAGTAGATGGCCGTGATGATGAGGATGAGGAAGAACACCACCGAGGCCACGGTCGCCCCGAGGTCGGGGTTGGCCACCTGCCCGCTCGACCCGAAGAAGGTGCGGTAGAACAGGGTGCCGAGGATGTCGGTGGAGTAGTCGGGCCCGGGCGCCGAGCCGTTCAGGGCGTAGACGATGTCGAAGCCGTTGAAGGTCCAGATGTAGGTGAGGATGGCGATCAGCCCGAACTGGGGCGCGATGAGCGGGAACTTGACCCGCCAGAAGGTGGTCCAGGCGTTCGCGCCGTCGAGCTTGGCGGCTTCGAGCACGTCGTCCGGGATGGCGATGAGCGCGGTGTAGAGGAAGATCATCGGGATGCCGACGTACTCCCACACCGACATCAGGGCGATGGTGGGCAGCGCCGTGTTCGCGTCGCCGAGCAGCGGGAACTGCACGATGCCCCAGAGCGGGTTGATGATGAGCCGCCAGACGAAGCCGACGATCACGACCGAGAGCGTGGCGGGGATGAACAGCAGCGTGCGGTACACCCCGCGGGAGCGCCGCAGGGTCGACGAGGTGAGCAGGGCCGCCATCAGCAGCCCGACCGGCAGCTCGACGATCAGGTGCACGGCGAAGAACTCGAAGTTGTTGACGAGGGCGTTCCAGAACCGCTCGCTCGTCGAGGGGTTCGTGAACAGGTAGACGTAGTTGTCGAAGCCGACGAACACCGAGGTGGGACCCGAATCCGAGTCCATGAAGCTGAGAACGACGGATGCGATCAGCGGGATCACGAGGAACCCGGCGTAGACCACGAAGGCGGGGGCGCTGAACAGGATCAGATTGCGGTACGAGCGAGCGGTGCTCTTCATCTGACCTCCTCTTTCATAGATAGCGGAGCGGGCGGCGGCCGGACAGCGGGCGCGCCGGGGGCCGAAGCCACCCGGCGCGCCGGTCGGTGCTACTGAGCCGGTTTGTACCAGGAGTCGAGCCCGGCCTGCAGCTCGGCGGTGGCGTCTTCGGCGCTGAGGCCCGAGTTGTACATGTTCTGCAGGGCCACCCAGATCTCGTCGTCGAGCGGCGGGGTGCCGGCGCTCAGGCGGTCGAGAGCGAGGCGCGGCGTGAGCTTCGCGTCGGTCTTCAGATCGGCGAACTTCTGGGCGAGCTCGTTGTCGTAGGTCACGGCCTCGGTGCCCATCGAGAAGAACCCCGGGAGCTTGTTGACGTACAGGCTCTGGAACTCGGGCGTCGCCAGCCAGTCGAGGAACTCCTGCGCCGCCTCCTTGTGGGTCGACTTGGCGTTCATGCCGATGCCCTGGTCGGGCATCTCCTGCTGGTACCGCTGGTCGCCGGCCTCGGCCACGGGGGCGCCGAACACGTCGACGTCGAGACCGGTGGCGGTGGCCGCCGAGATGTCCCACGAGCCGTCGGGGATGATGGCGGCCTTGCCGAGGGTGAACAGCTGCATCATGTCTTCGTAGGTGAGCGACTCGTAGCCGTCCGGAAGGTAGGGCTTGAGGTCGGCAAAGGCCTGGAATGCGGCCACGAAGTCGGGGTCGGTGAGCTTCTGCGTGCCGTCGATCAGGCCGAGCCGGCCGTCCTCGCCCTTCCAGTAGTTCGGCCCCATGCTGTAGAGCACGTTGTAGGCCAGCTGCCAGCCGTCGGCCGAACCGAGGGCGAGCGGGGTGTATTTGCCGCTGTCCTTGATCGTGCCGAGCACGTCGATGAACTCCGCCTGGGTGGTCGGCACCTTGAGGCCGAGCTCGTCGAAGATCGCGGTGTTGTAGTAGAAGCCGGCGAGAACGGATGCGATGGGCACGCAGAACGGGTTGCCGTCGACATCCGTCCACGCGGCCAGCGCGGTCTCGTCGAACGACTTCACCGCGTCCGTGCCGGCCAGTGGCTCGAAGTAGCCGTCTTCGATCCACGCCCGGTTGACGTCGAACGGGCGGCACATGATGAGGTCGGCGCCGGTGCCGCCCTCGATCTGCGACTGCATGGCCGCGTTGTAGTCGTCGGTGCCGACGGGGGCGTACTCGACGGTGATGCCGGGGTGCGACGCCTCGAAGGCGGGGATGATCTCGTCCTCCCACATCGCGGTGTCTTCGGTTCGCCAGGTGGCGAGGGTGAGCGTGACGTCGTCGCCTCCGCCGTCGGTGGACGACGGGGTACCGCCGGATGAGCATCCGGCCAGACCGACGAGGACAAGGCTTGCTGCGGCTGCGGTGATCGCGATGGGCGCGAATTTCGATCGCACGGCGCCTCCTTCTTCCAGTTCTTCTCGTGATTGCGAGTGCGGGTTTTCGCCAGCATATACATTCTGTTCATGAGGTTACAAGAGGTATCTTTGTAACGATCATGTTTCGCCTCATTGTATGGATGTTGTTTCTAGAGGTATTGTCTGACTCATGACACGAATTGGAATCCTGGGCTCGGGCTTCATCGCCGAGTGCTATGCGGATGCGCTCACCGACGTGCGCAGCGCCGACCTCGTCGCCAACTACTCCCGCACGCCCGCGTCGGCGTCTCGACTCGCCCAGCGCTGGTCGATCCCGCGCACGTACGACTCGATCGAGGCGCTGTGCGCCGACCCGTCCGTCGAGCTCGTCATCATCGCGCTGCCGAACGAGCTGCACGTCGAGGCGGTGCGGGCGGCGGCCCGCCACGGGAAGGGTGTCATCTGCACCAAGCCCCTGGCGCGGACGGGCGCCGAGGCCGCGGAGATCCTGTCGATCGTGCGCGACGCCGGCATCTGGCACGCGTACGCCGAGAGTTCGGTGTTCTCCCCCAACATCGCGAAGGCGCACGAGATGGTGGCAGCCGGCGGCATCGGCGAGGTGCTGACGATGCGTGCCCGCGAGGGCCACAGCGGCCCGCACGCTCCGCACTTCTGGAACGCCGAGACCGCCGGCGGCGGCGCCCTGCTCGACATGGGCTGCCACACCGTCGAGTCGGCCCGGCACTTCTTCGGCAAGGACAACCCGGTCGTCGAGGTGATGGCCTGGGGCGCCACCCTCGTGCACGGCGACAAGACCACCGGCGAAGACACCGCGGTGGCCTGGCTCAAGTTCGCGGGCGGGCAGCTCGCCACGATCGAGTCGTCGTGGATCGAGAAGGGCGGCATGTCGCTGCGCCACGAGTTCATCGGCTCGGGCGGCCGCATCGTCACCGACACCTCGCAGACCCCCGTGTACGGCTTCATCACCTCCCCCGTCGGCTACCTCGTCGAGAAGTCGGATGCCGACACCGGCTGGGTCTACCCGGTGCCGGAGGAGACGCGGGCATACGGCTTCTCGCAGCAGTTCCGGCACTTCGTGGAGTGCTTCGAGCAGGGCGTCGCCCCGTCGGAGACCTTCGAGGACGGCGTCATCGTGAACACCATCATCGACGCCTGCTACCGCTCGATGCGCACCCGCCAGTGGGAGCCCGTCGGCATTCCCGCCCTCACCACTCCAGAAGGGATCCCCCAGTGACCGACGACCTCACCGCGCAGCTCGCGCCGACGCTGCGCACCGTGACCGCCGACGAGATCGAGGCGACCCGCGCCGTGCTCGTGCGCGAAGGGCTGCTCGGGCCCGACGGACACGTCGCCTACCTCGGCCTGCTCGAGCCCGACAAGCGGAGACTGCTGGCGGGCGAACGGCCGGCGCGGCGCATCCGGGTCATGCTCGTCGACTTCGGCACGAGCCTCTCGACCGACGTCGTGGTGGTGCCCGCCGAAGACCGCGTCGAGTCGGTGCACGAGCTCGACGCGGACACCGAGGGGCAGGCACCCGTGGTGCTGCCCGAGTTCGCGCTGGTCGAGGAGGTCGTGCACCAGGACGAGCGCTGGCTCGCCGCCATGGCCAAGCGCGGCCTCACCGACTTCTCGCAACTGCGCGTCAACCCGCTCTCGGCCGGCGTGCTCGGCGTCGACGAAGGCGGTCGCCGCCTGCAGCGCTGTTTCACCTTCGTGCAGAAAACGCCGGAGGATCTCGGCTGGGCGCATCCGGTCGACGGGGTCACCGTGATCGTCGACGTCGTCACCCGCGAGGTGCTCGACGTGGTCGACTACGTCGACCTGCCGGTGCCCGAGGAGGACGGCAACTTCCACCTGCCGTCATGGGTGGGGCTGCCGCCGCGCGAGGGCCTCAAGCCGATCGAGATCACCCAGCCCGAGGGGCCGAGCTTCACGATCGACGACGACGGCGTGATCGACTGGCTCGGCTGGCGGCTGCAGGTCGGGTTCGACCAGCGCGAGGGGCTCGTGCTGCACGACATCGGCATCCGCGACCCCGACACCGGCGAGCAGCGGCCCGTGCTCTACCGAGCGTCGATCGCCGAGATGATGGTGCCCTACGGCGACCCGTCGCCCCAGCGCTGGTTCCAGAACTTCTTCGACTGCGGCGAGTACCTCCTCGGCGGCTTCGCGAACTCGCTCGAGCTCGGCTGCGACTGCGTGGGCGACATCACCTACCTCGACGCCGTGCTGGCGGGCGACGACGGGCACGCCCGGGTGGTTCCGCAGGCGATCTGCATCCATGAGGAGGACACGGGCATCCTGTGGAAGCACTTCGACAACTGGAACGGGTCGTCGGATTCGCGGCGCAACCGCCGCCTCGTCGTGTCGTTCTTCGTGACCGTCGGCAACTACGACTACGGCTTCTACTGGTACTTCGGGCTCGACGGCACGATCGAGTTGGAGGTCAAGGCCACCGGAGTCGTGTTCACCTCGGCCTACCCGGGTGCCGGATACGCCTTCGCCTCCGAGCTGGCGCCCGGGCTCGGCGCGCCGTACCACCAGCACCTGTTCAGCGCGCGGCTCGACACCATGATCGACGGAGTCGGCAATGCGGTCGACGAGCTGGAGGCCGCCCTCGTGCCGCGCGGGCCGGCGAACCCGACGGGCACCGGATTCACGCAGACCGTCACGCGACTCCGCACCGAGAGCGAAGGCGGCCGGCTGGCCGACAACACGCGAGGGCGGGTCTGGCAGGTCGTGAACCCATCGCGGCTGAACCGGCTCGGGCGGCCGGTCGGCTGGGTGCTGCAGCCGGAGGGCAAGCCCGTGCTGCTCGCGGATGCGGCATCCGACATCCACGCGCGCGCCACCTACTCCACGAAGCACCTCTGGGTCACGGCGTACGACCCGGCCGAGCAGTACCCGGCGGGCGACTTCGTGAACATGCATCCGGGTGGGGCGGGCCTGCCGGCGTGGGTCGCGGGCGACCGCTCGATCGACGACACCGACATCGTGCTCTGGCACACCTTCGGGCTCACCCACTTCCCGCGCATCGAGGACTGGCCGATCATGCCGGTCGACTCGGCCGGGTTCACGTTCAAGCCGCACGACTTCTTCGGGCGCAACCCGACACTCGACATCCCGGAGAGCGTCAGCGACCACTGCGCACCGGGCCACGGCTCGCACGACCAGCACTCGCACCATGAGCACCAGAACCACGAGCACCACCAGGATGGAGACCACGCGTGAAGGGTTACGTTCCTCTCGCCGAGGCGCGCCGCAACCAAGCCGGCCACCTCGAACCCGCGATCGCCCGCATCGCCGAGAGCGCACTCGCGCTGCAGGCCGCCGGGGCGCTGAGCGGCCCCGGGCCCATCTTCGTGGGCATCGGGGCGAGCCTGGCCGCGGCGGCGGCGCCCGTGTGGGTGCTGCGGCGGCGCGGCATCCACTCCTGGCGGCTCGGGGCCGGTGACCTGCCCCTGCCGTTTCCCGTCAGCGAGCATCCGATCATCGGGATCTCGCAGAGCGGCAAGAGCTCGGAGACGCTGGCGGTGCTCGAATCGGTGCCGCCCGCGCAACGGCTCGCCGTGGTGAACAACGCGCCGTCGCCGATCTCGGAGGTGGCCTCGCGGTCGCTCGTGCTCGGCAACATCCCGGACAGCTACGCCTCGACGATCGGGTACACCGCGACGATCGTGGCGCTCGGCATGATCGCCGACCTCTGGGACGGCGGATCGCTCGACCCCGACTGGGAGCTGCTCGCCGACGACTTCCGCGCGGTGGAGGCGCAGCTCGCCACGCGCTCGCTCGGCATCGCCGAACGGCTCGCCGGCGCCCCCTCGGCCGACTTCGTGGGTTCGGGCCCGGCGGTCGGCTCGGCGGAGGCCGGGGCGCTGTTGTTCCGCGAGGTGGCCCGGGTACACTCCACAGCGATGAGCACGCGCCAGTACCTGCACGGGTCGATGGAGTCGGCCGGCGACGGCATGCACGTCATCCTCGGCGACGAGCGCGAGATCCTGCTGGCACAGACGCTCAGTTCGGCGGGGCACCAGGTGGTGCTGGTGACGTCCCAGGACGTTCCCGAGACCTCCTCGCTCACCACCATCTCCCTCCCCCGGCGGCACGCCGCCCAGCGCGCGGTGCTCGAGGCGGCGGTGATGCAGGCCTTCGCCAACGACATGGCGGTGGTGCGGGGCATCGACGTGGAGGAGTTCGTGTTCCACAACGCCGACACGAAGGTGGAGACGGATGCGGGTGCCGCGGCACCGGCCGCTGCTGCCGGCGTCACCCCGGCGGCACCCGTCGCGGCCTCGGCGGACGGGCGCGGATGAGCCTCCTCGTCGGCATGGACATCGGCGGCACCAAAGCGGCGGTGCGCGTCGAGACCCTCGACCGCGAACTCGTCGCGGAGGTCGTCGTGCCCTCCCCCGACTGGGACGCCGAGCCCGTCGCCGACGGCGTCGAGTGGATCGCCCGCACCCTCGAGTCGGTGCTGCACTCCCTCCCCGCCACCGCGGTGGAGCGCGGGCTCGACGCTTCCGTCGCCGCGCTCGGGGTCGGGGCGCAGGGGCTCGACAACACCGCGATCATGCTCGAGTACGGGGCGGCGCTCAACGCGCGCCTCGGCGTCCCGT
>BADC01000149.1 GCA_000333435.1 Corynebacterium-like bacterium B27
CCGGCCGTCATCGAGGTCGTCGAGCGCCCCCGCACGCTCAGCTGGGCCGAGCTCAAGCCCGAGGCCGATCGGGTGTCGGCCGTTCTGCTCGGCCTCGGCTTGCGGCGCGGCGAGTCGGTCTCGTTCCAGCTGCCGAACTGGGCGGAGTGCGTCACCGTCACGCTGGGCGTGCTGCAGATCGGTGCGGTCGTGGCCCCGATCATGCCCGTGTTCGGCGAACGCGAGGTGGCGATGGTGCTCGCCCGAGCCAAGGCGCGGGTGCTCGTACTGCCGGAGTCGTTCTGCAAGCGCTGGCACGCCGACGAGCTCGGCGCGGTACTGCGCGAAGCCGCGTCGAGCGGCCGCACGCTGCACGTCGAGCACGTGCTCGTGGTGCCCGACCGCGACCCCGCAGGCGCCCTGCGCGCGGGTGCCGGCCCCACCCCCGGCTCTGGAGCGGTGCGCGACGAGTCGGCGCCGTGGGCGTGGCACGACTTCGACGCCGCGACCGCTGCCGTGCAGGTCGATACGGGCGCCATCGCGGCGCGGCGGCCGGCCGAGACGGATGTCGCGCAACTGCTGTTCACCTCGGGCACCACGGGCGAACCCAAGGGCGTGCAGCACGCGCACCGCTCCTTGGGTCTCGCCACCGCCATGGAGGTCGCGCACCTCGGCCTCACCGCCGACGACCGTGTGTACATCCCCTCCCCGTTGGCGCACCAGACCGGCTTCCTCTACGGGCTGCTGCTCAGCTGGCAGCTGGGCGTCACATCCGTCGTGCAGCCGATCTGGAGCGCCGAGGTCGCCCTCGAGCAGGCGTTCGCGGGCGCCCGGGCGAGCTTCGTGCAGGCGGCCACGCCCTTCCTGATGGACCTCGTCGAGCGCGTCGAGGCCGGCGCGGCCGCTCCGCAGAGCCTGCGCATCTTCGTCGCGACCGGCGCCGCCGTGCCCCGTGAACTCGCCGAACGCGCCACCCGGGTGCTCGACACCGCGATCCTCGGCGCGTTCGGCACCACCGAGACCTGTCTCGGCACGCTGTCGGCGCCGAGCGACCCGCCCGGCTCGGCGTGGGGCACCGACGGGCGACCGCTCGAGGGCATCCGCATCCGCATCGTCGACGACGAGGGCGTCGAGCTGCCGCCCGGCCGCGAGGGCAACTACGAGCTGCTCTCGCCCACCCTGTTCCTCGGCTACCTCGACCGGCCCGACCTCACCGCCGAGGTCTTCACGCCCGACGGCTGGTACAAGACGGGCGACCTCGGCATCGTCGACGCCGACGGGTTCCTGCACGTCACCGGACGGGTGAAGGACGTGATCAACCGCGGTGGCGAGAAGATCCCGGTGGTGGAGATCGAGAACCTGCTGTTCACGCATCCGCAGGTCAAGGACGTGGCGATCGTGGCGATGCCGGATGCTCGGCTCGGCGAACGCGCGTGCGCCTACCTCGTCACCGCCGACGGGGCAGCGCCGCTCGGCTTCACCGAGATGCAGCAGTTCCTCGCCGAGGCGCGGGTGTCGAAGTACTACTGGCCCGAGCGGGTGGAGTACATCGAGGCGCTGCCGCGGAACCCGGTGGGCAAGATCCAGAAGAACCTGCTGCGGGAGCGCGTCGCCGCGCTGCTGGCGGCCGAGACCGCGTCCGGCCACGACGCGTCCGACGACGAGAGGGAGAGCGCACGAGCGTGAGCGACATCGACGAGAACGAGTTCCAGCAGCTCAAGGCCGAGATCGAGGCCTGGGTGCGCGGGCCCGGCGAGCTCTGGGCCGAGCGCATCGAGGCCGAGAACGACGTGCCGCGCGAACTCTACGAGGAGCTGCGCGACCGCGGCTACCTGAGCCTGGCCGCACCCGAGGAGCTCGGCGGGCGGGGCATCCCGTTCCCCCGCTACCTCGAGCTGCTCGAGATCGTGTCGCGGTCGCACGCCTCGATCCGGATGCTCGTGCACGTCAACAACGGCACCTGGCGCGCCATGGAGCCGTTCGCGAACGCGGAGCAGCGCGAGCTCGTGAAGAAGGCAGTCTCGGGCGAGGTGCTCGTGGCGTTCACGCTCACCGAGGCGACCGCGGGAACCGGGGCGGACATCCGCTCGACCGTGCGGCGCGAGGGCGACACCTACTACCTCAACGGCGAGAAGCACCTCATCACCTTCGGGGTGAAGTGCGACTACTGGCTGCTCTTCGCCCGGCTCGAGGGCACGAGCGGCAAGGACGGCACGGTCGCCCTGCTCGTGCCGAACAGCGGGCTGCCGGGCGCCGAGGTCATCGACGACTCGCAGACCATGGGCGTGCACGGCACCGACCACGCCATCCTGCACTTCACCGACACCCCCGTGCCGGTGAGCGCCCGGCTCGGGGAGGAGGGCGACGGGCTGAAGGTCGCGCTCGGCGGGTTCCTCCTGCCGAGCCGCGTGTCGGTCGCGATGAGCGCGGTCGGGCTGGCGGAGCGGGCGCAGGAGCTCGCGATCGAGTACGCGCTGAAGCGGGAGACCTTCGGCAAGAAGCTGGCCGAGCGGCCCGTCATCCAGACGTACCTGGCTGAGAACTACGCCGACATCGCGGCGGCGCGCGCGCTGATCTTCGAAGCCGCACGAGCCTACGAGGCCGGAGCCGCCGACGCCGGAGCGCTCTCCAGCGCATCGAAGATCGTCGCCGTCGACATGCTCGCGCGGGTGACCGACAAGGCGTTGCAGATCCACGGCGGCCAGGGCTATTGGGCCCGCAACCCGATCGAGCGGGTGTACCGGGACGCCCGGGCGCAGCGCTTCGAGGAGGGCACGAACGAGATCCAGAAGACGGTGGTGGCCCGGGCCGTGCTGACCGACCACCTCGCCACTCACCCCACGACCCCGAAAGCCGAGGCCTGAGCATGACCGACACCACCCCCACCCCTCGCGTCGTCGTGATCACCGGCGCCTCCCGCGGCATCGGGCGCCTGCTCGCGCAGAAGCTCGGTGCGCAGGGCGCCGCCGTGGTGGTGAACTACAAGGTGAACGCCGACCTCGCCGAGGAGTCGCTCGCCGACGTCGTGGCCGCCGGCGGTTCCGGATTCGCGGTGCAGGCCGACATCGAGAACCCCGACGACATCGACCGCCTGTTCGACGAGGTGCGCGACCGCTACGGCCGGCTCGACGGTTTCGTCGCGAACGCCGCGGCGAGCGCCTTCAAGCCCGTGTCGCAGCTCAAGGTGCACCACCTCGACCGCAGCTACGCGATGAACACGCGCTCGTTCGTGCTCGGCGCCATCCGGGCCGCAGAGCTGATGGACCACGGCGGCCGCATCGTCACCATCACGAGCTATGGCTCGCTCCGCGCCTTCCCCACCTACGCGGCGCTGGGCGCGGCGAAGGCTGCGAACGAGGCCTACGTGAAGTTCATGGCCACAGAGTTCGGCCCCCGCGGCATCACGGTGAACGCGGTGAACGGCGGGCTCATCGACACCGATTCGCTCGACTACTTCTACCACCGGGTGCCGGGCATGGCGCCCATGCAGTCGGTGCTCGAGAAGGTGCCGCTCGGCCGGCCGGGCACGGCCGACGACATGGCCGACGCCGCCGACTTCCTGCTCTCGGCCAAGGCCGGGTACATCACCGGTCAGGTGCTGCAGGTCGATGGCGGGCTCACAGTCGTCGCCCCGCCGTTCTGGGCCGACACCACAGGCGATCTCCGCGAGGCGGTGCTCGGCGAGGGCGCCTCGGGTGCGGCCGTGACGCCCGTGGAGTACTCGGGCGAGTAGCGCGCCGGCCTCCCGCGGCCGGCCGAGCGGGTAGCCTGGCTGCTCGGCCCACCACCACCTCGCCTCCTCTCGATCGGAGCACCCGGATGCACGGCGACGACGCCACCCCCGCCCTCGAGCGCACCTTCTCCCCCTGGCGGCTGGGCGCGCTCGAGCTGCCGCACCGTGTCATCACGGGCAGCATGCACACGGGGCTCGAGACCCTCGACGACGGCGGGGCAGCGCTCTCGGCGTACTACGCCGAACGCATCCGCGGCGGCGCGACGCTCGTCATCACCGGCGGACTCGCGGTGAACGCCGAGGGCTGCGGCGCCGACGACTTCAGCGTGCTGGGCGACCCGGCGAGCGACGCCCGGTTCGCGGCGGCGGCCGCGGCGGTGCACGAAGCCGGCGGGTTCATCGCGGCGCAGCTGTTCCACGCCGGTCGCTACGCCCTGCTCGACGGGGTGACGGATGCCGAGGGCCGCCCCGTGCATCCGGTCGCCCCGTCGCCGCTCGCGTGGCGGAGTGCGGGGGCGCAGGTTCCGGTCGAGCTCGACGAGGCGGGCATCCTGCGCACCATCGACGACTTCCGGCTCGCCGCCGAACAGGCCGTCGCGCTCGGGTTCGACGCCGTGGAGATCATGGCCTCGGAGGGTTACCTGATCAACCAGTTCTGCTCCCCCGTCACCAATCGGCGCGACGACGAGTGGGGCGGCGACGCCCGTCGCCGACGGCGGTTCGCGGTGGAGGTGCTGCGCGCGGTGCGGCAGGGCGTCGGGTTCGACGTGCCCGTGATCGTGCGGATGTCGGGCGCCGACCTGGTGCCCGACTCCACCACGCAGGACGAGACGGATGCCCTCGCCCGCGACCTCGTGCGCGCCGGCGCCGACGCGCTGAACGTGGGCATCGGGTGGCACGAGTCGAAAGTGCCGACCGTGCAGGCGGCGGTGCCGCACGGGGTGTGGTTGCGCTACGCCGAGGCGGTGGCGCGGGCTCTCTCGTTGCCCGGCGAGCCGTCGGCACCGACGGCGGTGCCGGTGATCGCGAGCAACCGGCTGACCGATCTGCGCGACGCCGAGGACGTGCTGGCGCGCGGACTCATCACGGCGGTCGCGCTGGCGCGGCCCTTCCTCGCCGACGCCGCGATCGTCGACCGCTCCCGGCACGGGCATTTCGATGCGGTGAACTCGTGCATCGGCTGCAACCAGGCGTGCCTGGACCGCTCCTTCGTGAAGCAGCCGGTGTCGTGCCTGGTGAACCCGCGGGCGGCGACCGAGACACGGTACCCGCTCACCCTCACCGCGGCGCCGGACCACTACGCCGTGGTGGGTGGTGGCCCGGCCGGGCTGATCGCGGCCGAGGACCTCGCCGCACGGGGCAACCGAGTCACGCTCTTCGAGGCGGAGGGGCGACTCGGCGGGCAGTTCACGCTCGCGGCGCGCATCCCGACCAAGGAGGACTACGCGCTGACCGTCGAGCACTACGCGTCGCGCCTGGCGGAGCTCGGGGCGCGGGTGGAGCTGTCGCATCCGGTGACCGCCGAGGAGCTCGCGGCGGGCGGGTTCGCCGGGGTCGTCGTGGCGACCGGGGTGCGGCCGCGCACGGTCGACATCCCGGGTGCGTCGCTGCCGCACGTGCTCAGCTACGAACGGGCGATCCTCGACGGGGTGCCGGACGGACGGGTGGCGATCATCGGCGGGGGCGGTATCGGCATCGACACGGCGAAGTTCCTGGTGCTCTCGCACGATCCGGCGGAGCGGGCGCGGGCGTTCGAGCGGCAGTTCCGGCTGGCGTCGCCGAGCACCTTCCTGGAATCGGATGCCCTTCCCCAGCGCACGCGGGTGCGGTCGACGCGCCTCGGCACCGCGTTCGAGCCTCGGCACGGTTCGTCGGTGACCGTGTTGCGCCGAACGGGCAAGTTCGGGGCCGGCATGGGGCTGACATCGCGCTGGGTGGCGCTCGGCGAGTTGCGGGAGGCCGGGGTGCAGATGCTCTCCGAGCTGGAGTACCGGGAGATCACGCCCGAGGGCGTGTCGGTGGTGTTCGCGGACGGGCGCGAGGCGCTCGTGCCGGCCGACGTGGTGGTGGTGTGCGCGGGGCAGGTCTCGCACGATCCGCTGAGCGTGCCGCTCGCGGCGCTCGGGGTGCGGCACGAGGTGGTGGGCGGGGCGCTCGACGCGTCCCGGGTCGACGCCGTGCGGGCCACCCGCCAGGGCATCGACGCGGCGCGGCGGCTGGCGGTGGCCTGAGCCACGGCTTGGATGTCGGTGGGTGGCGGCAGGATGAGTCCGTCGCTCCGACCCGCCGCTGAAAGGACCACCGTGGAGTTCGCATCCATCCGCATCATCACCGACGACGTCGATCGGCTCGTGACCTTCTACGAGACCGTGCTGGGTGTCGCCGCCACCCGCCCTGCGCCGGTGTTCGCCGAGTTCCGCACGAGTGCCGGCACCCTCGCCATCGGCAGCAGCGCCACCGTCGCGATGCTCGGCGACCGGGCACCGCGGCCCGGGCAGAACGACTCGGTCATCATCGAGTTGCAGGTGGGTGATGTCGACGCCGAGTTCGCGCGTCTGCGGAGCAGTCTCGACGACGTGGTGCTCGAGCCCACCACCATGCCGTGGGGCAACCGGTCGGCGCTCGTCCGCGACCCCGACGGCAACCTGGTGAACCTGTTCGCCCGCCCCGCCTGAGCCGCCTCGGGGGCAATTTCGGCGACACGCCGGAATGCTCCCGTATTGGGGCCACCGGTCGGCGCGCGCTCGCCGATATGCTCCTCACAGCCCCGCCGTTCCGGGGTGAAATGGGGGGACGATCGTGGGCCGCATCACGTGGACCGACCAGGTGGCCGCCGTGGCGGTGGCACTGCCGTACTCGGACATCTCGCTGTCCAGTCTCTCCAGCGACGAGCTCGGGAGGTTGCGCGCCCTGATCGTCGACCTGCGCGCCGACGACGGGTACATGACGCCGGTGCTCGACTCTCGGTTCGCGCAGTTGCTGCCGCTGGTGGAGGAGCAGCTCGCGCGGAAGACCGCCTGAAATCGCCCTCGGGCGGTAGCGTGGTGCCATGGCGAACCTGCTCCACCTGGACTCCTCGGCCGACCTCGAGAACTCGCGCTCACGCGCCATCGGGCACTCCTTCAGTGAGGCGTGGCTCGCCGCGGCTCCCGGAAACACCGTGACGCACCGCGACCTGCACCGCGATCCGCTGCCCCACCTCGCCGACGCGGCGCTGCACTGGCCGCCGCGCCTCCGCCCCGCCGGAACGACGGTGCCCGCCGACGCCGAGGCGCTGCAGGCGTCCCTCATCGCCGAGCTGCTCGCCGCCGACGCCCTGCTCATCGGCGCACCGCTCTACAACTACTCCCTGCCCTCCAGCCTCAAGGCCTGGATCGACAACATCCACGTGCCCGCGGTCACCGCACCGTTCGACGTCGACACGCAGCCCCTCGCCGGCCGGCCGGCCGTCATCGTGACCAGTCGCGGCGCATCCTACGACCCCGGGTCACCCACCGACGGCTGGGATCACGAGGTTCCGGCCCTCCGCCTCATCCTCGGTACGGCGCTCGGCATGGACGTGACCGTCATCGCCACCAACCTCACCCTCGCCGAGACGGTGCCCGCGCTCGGCGACCAGATCGACCGCAGCCGCCGCGAACTCGCCGAGGCGCACGAGGCCGCCGCCGCCCTCGCGCACACCCTCGGGGCCCCCACCACCGCCCCCTGAAGTCCTCGCCTCCGCGCTCCTACTCCCGCGGGAGTACGCGGGGGCCGACGCGCGGCGGATGCCCGGGGCGGGGCGCGCGGATACGATCGAGCCATGCCGCACCCGGGCCCCTCCGCCGACGACCACGCGCGCGAGCACGCCCACTCGCGGGCGGAAGGGCACGAAGGCGCCGGGCGCGACGAGCGGTGGCGGCACGGCGAGCGCGCGGAATGGGCGGGGCGGCGGTGGAGTGACGCCGAACGCGCGGAGTGGGCGGAGCGGCGGTGGGGTGACGCGGACGGCCTGGGCGCGGAGCCACGGTTCCGGCTCTCGGGCCCGGCGCGGCTGTGGCTGCCGGCCATCGTCTCGTTCGTGGTACAGGTGCCGGCCGCGGTGTTCACCTGGCGGCTCCGGCACGTGTCCGCGCTGGCCGACGACGATCCGTGGCGCTTCGCCGTGCGCCTCGCACTGGCCCTCCTCGGCCCCCTCGCACTGATCGCGGCCCGCCGTTTCCCCGGCCCGGTCGTCGCCGTCGTCGCGGCCGCGGCCGGCGCCTACACGCTCATCGTGGCGGGCGAGTTCGCCCCGCCCTACCTCGCCCTCGCCTTCGCGATCGTGAGCGCGGTGGTGCGCGGGGCACGAGTGTGGGCGTGGTGGTCGCTCGGCGTGGCGTGGCTCGTGACGGTGACCACGGGCATCCTGCTCGGCGTCGACTGGCAGCCCGCCGCCGTGGTGGCGGTGACGCTGGGACTCGTGCTGCTGCTCGGCGTCGGGGAGGGCATCCGTTCCCGTCGGGCGCGGATCGACGAGATCCGCCGCCGCTCCGCCGAACGACGCGTCAGCGAGGTGCAGGCCGAGCGGATGCGCATCGCGCGCGAACTGCACGACGTGCTCGCCCACTCGCTCAGCCAGATCACCGTGCAGGCCGGCGTCGGGCTGCACCTCATCGACACCCAGCCCGACGCGGCGGCGCACGCCCTCGCCACCATCAAGGAGACGAGCAAGAGCGCGCTCGACGAGGTTCGTTCGGTGCTCGGTGTGCTGCGCGAGGGTCAGGATGCGTCGGGTGCGGCCGTCGCAGCCGCTCCGCTCGTTCCCGAACCCGACCTCTCGCGGCTCGACAGCCTCGTCGCATCCGTGGTGTCTCAAGGGCTGCAGGTCACGCTCGAGAACGGCATCACGCCCGGCACCGACGCGGTGCGGGATGACGCGCCGCCTCCCAAGGCCGTGCAGCTCGCGCTCTACCGCATCGTGCAGGAGTCGCTGACGAACGTGATCCGGCACGCGCAGGCGACCTCGGCGACGGTGGTGCTGGCGGCGACCCCGGAGGCGTGGACGGTCTCGGTGATCGACGACGGTGACGGCGGCACCGCCGCCCGCCCGGGAGGCGAGAACGCCCCGCGGCCCGGGCGTGGGCTGCTGGGGATGCGCGAGCGCGCCGAGCTGCTCGGCGGCCACCTCAGCGCGGGGCCGCGACCGATGGGCGGCTTCGCGGTGGAGGCGGTCATCCCCCGACCCTCGTCCGCGGCCACGCCGCCGTCGGCCGGCGCGCCCGGCGCGGGCGGCGCGCGCGGCGGGGGCGGCGCCCACCCCGAGGAGGCACCGTGATCCGCGTCGCCATCGCCGACGACCAGCAGCTCATCCGCGGCGGCTTCCGCGCGTTGCTCGACTCCGAACCCGACATCGAGGTGGTGGGTGAGGCGGGCTCCGGCACCGAGGCCGTGGCGCTGGTGCGCGCGCAACGGCCCGACGTCATCCTGATGGACATCCGGATGCCCGACGGCGACGGCCTCTGGGCCACCGAGCAGATCACCGCCGACCCCGACCTCGCCACCACGCACATCGTCGTCGTGACGACGTTCGAGCTCGACGAGTACGTGGGCCGCGCCATCCGGGCGGGCGCGAGCGGATTCCTCGTCAAGGACACCGAGCCCGTCGAACTCATCCGTGCGGTGCGGGTCGTCGCCGCGGGCGACGCCCTGCTGAGCCCCGGCGTCACGCGGCGCCTGCTCGAGCGGGTGGCCGGGGGTCTCAGCGAGACACCGGATGCGTCGAGCCTCGACGCCCTGACCGCCCGCGAACGTGAGGTGCTCGGCCTCGTGGGCGCGGGGCTCACGAACGACGAGATCGGCGCGCGGCTCTACCTCAGCCCGCTGACGGCGAAGACCCACGTGTCGCGCATCATGTCGAAGCTGGCCGCGCGTGACCGGGTGCAGCTCGTCGTCATCGCGTACGAGACCGGGCTCGTGGCGCCGGGACGGCCGTAGGCGCATCCGCTCGGGTCGCGCATCCGCCGGGTCGCGCATCCGCTCGGGCCGGCGTACTCCCTGCGGTGTAGCCGAAGTGTCGCCCGGGGGCAGATTCGCGGGCGGCCGGCGGCGAGGAGGCTGTGAGCAGAGGGTTCCGCACGGGAGCCCCGAAGAGAAGGAATCATCGTGTTCACAACCGTCGCGCTCGCATCCGCCGCCGCTCATGTCGGCCCTTTCGTGGGCGGATTCGGCTTTCTGTTCGTCCTGATCCCGCTGTTCTGGATCGCCCTGTTCGCCATCCTCTTCGCCACCGTCGGCCGCCGCTGGCGCCGCAACGCGTGGGCTGCCCGGGAGTGGAACCTGCCCGGTCGCCGCGCCGAGTCCACCCTCGCGGAGCGCTTCGCGCAGGGTGACATCGACGAGGTCGAGTACCGCGCCCGGCTCGAGGTGCTGCGCGCGAACAGCGCGAGCGGCGCCTACCCGCAGCGCTAGCCACCGGCGGCGCGGTGCGGCGCGGCGTGTCGACTCGGCACGGCGCGCCGCGCCTGCTGGCGGGAAACCGTCGAGAATTGGCGATCCGGAGCGCGACGCGGCGCGGGCCGGCGCGGGAGGATCACATCATGCATCTCGCTGATCTGCCGCTGCCGTCGTCCCCCGCCGCTCGCGCGGCCCTCGCCGTGGCCGAGGAGTACCACACGGATGCGGTCGTGAACCATTGCGTGCGGTCGTACCTCTGGGGCGCGGCGCAGGGCCGGCTCACGGGGCTCGGGTTCGACGACGAGTTGCTGTTCGTGGCCGCGATGCTGCACGATCTCGCACTCGTGCCGGAGTTCGACAACCACAGCCTCCCGTTCGAGCACGCCGGCGGCCACGTCGCCTGGGTGTTCGGCGCCGGCGCCGGATGGTCGCGCGAACGCAGCACCCGGGCGGCCGAGATCATCGTGCGGCACATGTGGGACGAGGTCGACCCGGCCGTCGACCCGGAGGGTCACCTGCTCTGCATCGGCACGGGCCTCGACATCTCCGGCCGCAACGCCGAGCTCTGGCCCGAGACCCTCCGGGCCGACGTGCTCGACCGCTACCCGCGCCTCACTCTGCGCGAGGAGTTCCTCGCCTGCTTCCGCGACCAGGCCGCCCGCAAGCCCACCAGCTCCGCAGCCGACGCCATCGCCTCCGGCGTCGCCGCCCGCCTCGCCGCGAATCCCCTCGAGCCGTGATTCCGCTTCGCTGATTTTTCCTCATGTGCGCGTATGCTGAGTTCATGAGGAGAGCTCCACTGGTTGTCGCAGCCGTCGCTCCGGCAGGATTCCTGCCCCTACTGCATGCGGAGTCGGCTCTGGCCTGCGACGTCAGTGCGCACTGTTACGGGCAGATCTCCTCCACGAGAGCGGGAACGCAGGGCGTGTACGCGCAGATCCAACCTCTCTGCCTCGCCGTACCGCCCGGTCGCTTCGTCACAGACGAAGTCTGGCTGGTAGCCACCAACGGATACTGGGTCGAGGCCGGATTCATCGACAACAACGCGAGCATCACGGGCCTGCCCACGGGAACCCAGCTAGCGTTCTGGTTCGACCATCGCCCGATCGACGGCTCGTCTCACGGCCATGTCCTGGCCGTCGCCCCTCCACTCACCAACAGCACCGCGTGGATTCGCAAGACCGCGACCGACACCTACACGATCATCTTCGGCCCGTCGAACAACTACTCCGGTGTCTCGACCAACAATTCGATGAACGCGTCCAACTACCAGGTCGGATCGGAGTCGACGAGCAACGCGACTGCATCGTTCGGATACTTCCGAACTATGCAGTACTACACAGCGAGCGGATGGCACGTCCCTTCACCGCCGATCGGGGTGAAGCACGACACACCTCAGGTACAGGAGTGGTTCTCGTTGTACGACACAATGAATGCGGGGTCGCCATGTTGAGCACGAAGACCAAGGTGATCGTTCTAGGCGCCGCCGCCCTGCTGTCTGCCGGAGCGGTCGCGCTCGGGACGCCCGCGGTCGGTGCACTGTCGGTCGGTCCTTCGATGCCGACCATGCCCTCTGCCATGGACATCCCGCCGAGCCCACCGGCCGCGACGGCAGCATCCGCAACCTGGCAGGCAACTCCGGAGGAGATCCAGCTCTCCGCGCACACTCTCATGCACGTGGCGATCGGGGCGGATGCGCACCTGAGCATCGAGGACGCATCCGCCGCGACCGCCACCATCACCGCGTGGCCCGAGAACGTCACCCGGGTCGATGTGATGGCGACCGACCGCGATGAAGCGCAGGCGGCGATGGGAACACCTGGAGCAGTCACCGGCGCGTCCGGTCACGTGCTGCTGTTCCAGGTCACAGGCTCGTTCGTTGCGCGCGCATTCACGCACCCCAGCGGCGTGGAACCACCCCTCGACGAGCAGCACTACATCACGTACGCGATGGACCCGCAGTCGGGCACAGCGCTCGATTACGGCATGACGAACACGCCCCTACTGTGGAACACTGCGGGCGTCGAGACGATCTTCGGGGGCTAGCGAGAACCGAAGAGTCGGCGGAATGCGCGCACAAGTCCTGAGCGAGGCCGCGATGAGGCGGCGTCCCCTGCGGCGCGGGCACGGCCCGCCGTGGGCGGCGCGGGAGCCGCCGCCGAAGCGGCCGGCACCGGGCCTGCCGATCGGGCGGGCGACGGCGCCGTGGGCGCGACGCGCCAGCCGAAGCGGGCGCTCAGGGCAGCCGCGACCGCGCCGAAACGGGTCGCGTCGAGCGCGACCGCCTCGCGCCGCATCCCCGCCTGGTGCACCCGGAAGACCCGCTCCAGCCGCACCCAGCTGGGCCGGCCCGCCGAGTCCCAGGCGCCGCTGCCGATCGCCACGTCCCACTGGTCGTCGTGCGGCTTCGACGTCAGCTGCACGGCCAGCACCGTGCCGCCCGGCTCGGTGGCGATCACGAGCACCGGGCGGTCTTTGCCGCGCCCGTCACGCTCCTGGTAGGGCACCCAGGTCCACACGATCTCGCCCGGGTCGGCATCCCCGTCCGTCACCGGGTTGTAGACGATGCTGAGCCGCCCGGCCGCACGCGGGTCGATCTCGCGAGTGGCGGATGCGCCGAACCGGCTAGGACTCCCGCCCCGGTCATCGAATCCCCCGCTCATACGCCGACCCTATCGCGCCGCCCCAACTCGTTCGCACCCGCAACGATTCGCGAATCACCGGCGTCACCGTCCGCCGCGGGCGGGCGCGCGGGGTTGAATATCCACGGGCGCCGCCGATCCCCGACGCGACCCGAGGTAAGAGGAACCATGCACACGACTCCACGCACCGCGCAGCGCCGCCCCCGCCGCAGCCGCGCCGGGCTGCGCGCCGCCGGCACCGCCCTGCTGGTCCTGGCGCTCGCGACCACCGCGTCGATCGCCGGTGCCCCGGCCGCCTACGCCGACGACTACCCGACCTGGGACGAGGTGGTCGCCGCTCGCAACAGCGAGAGCGCCAAGCAGGACGAGATCGCGAAGATCAAGGCCGTCATCGCCGACAACGAGGCCAGGGCCGCTGCCGCCCAGCAGAAGGTCGCCGAGACCTCCGCCGCCTACGACGAGGCCAGCGCCGCGCTCACCGCCGGCCAGGTGAAGGCCGACACGCTCGCCGCGAGCGCCGCCGCCGCCACCGCGAAGGCCGCCGAGTCGAAGCAGCGCGCTGCAGCCCTCGCCGCCCAGTTCGTGCGCTCGGGCGGCCCCGACCTCACCTCGATGCTCCTCACCAGCGACTCGGCGCACGTCGACGACCTCCTCGCGCAGCTGAGCGCCGCCAGCCAGCTCACCCAGTCCGTGAACGGCATCTACGCCGCGGCCGAGCTCGACGCGAACACCGCCACCTCCCTCAGCGAGCAGGCGGATGTCGCGAAGCAGCAGCTCACCGTGCTCGCCGACGCCGCTCAGGCCGCACTCGAGGCCGCGGCCGAGGCCCAGCGCCAGGCCGTGGCCATCCTGCAGGAGAACTACGCCCACAAGGACGAGATGGATGCGCAGCTCGCGTCCCTGCAGCAGAACCTCGCCACCACCGAGCAACAGTACCAGGCCGGCGTCGCCGCCCGCGCAGCAGCGGCCGCAGCCGCCGCAGCCGCTGCGGCCGCTGCTGCGCACGGCGGCGGCGAGGTCGTCGGCCCGGTCTCCGGCGACGCACAGGCCCTCGCCGAGGAATTGATGGGCTACGTCGCCAACGGTCAGTTCTGGGGTTCGACGCCCGACCACATCTTCGAGATCGCCTGGATCGCGCAGGGCCAGGATGTCGCGAACTGCAGCATCGACGTCACCATCCTCCAGGCCATGGTGGCCGCCGTCCGGGCCTTCGGGAGTGCCGGGGTCAGCGACATCAGCCGCCGCTGCACCGGCCAGATCGAGGGCGCAGGCACCGCATCCGCGCACTACATGCAGGGCGGCGGTCACGCGGTCGACTTCACCTCGGTGGGCGGGGTGCCGACCACCGGCGCCAACCAGGCGTCGCTCGACCTCATCGCGGTGCTCGACCCGATGATGCCCAACGGCTCCCGCGTGGGGCAGTCCCAATGCCGGTACGCCGCCGGCAACGAGCCGTCGTTCCAGAACTTCATCGACTTCCCCGACACCTGCAACCACCTGCACGTCGACGACTTCTGACCCCCTCGAGCCGGCGCCACATCAAGCCGCGCGACGCTCCGCCGGCGACCGCTATCGTGAGCACATGACCAACCCGGCCCCGAGCGGCGTGCCGAGCCTCCCCGCCGCAGCGCCGACCATCAAGCGCCTCCTCCAGCTGAGCATCCCGGCCGTCGTCATCGGCGTGGTGAGCGCGCTGTTGCTGTTCGCCATCGAAGAGGTCGCCGACCTGCTCGAGTCGGTGATCTGGGACGCGTTCCCGCACGCGGTCGGCATCGACCCCGACAGCGGGTGGTGGATCTTCACCCTGCTCAGCCTCACCGGCCTCGCGGTCGGTCTCTGCCTCTGGCTCGTGCCCGGCCACGGCGGCCGCGACTCGGCCACCACCGAGCTGATCGCTCCCCCGCTCCCGGTGCGCGCGCTGCCGTCCCTGGCCCTGGTCGCCATCATCGGCATGGCCGGCGGGGTGAGCCTCGGCCCCGAGAATCCGATCATCGCCATCAACACCGGCCTCCTCGTGGCGCTCGTGGCGCGGGTGTGGAAGGCGGTGCCGCCGGCGCTGGTCATCATGATCACCGCGGCGGCCACCATCGGCGCCCTGTTCGGCACACCGGTCGCGGCCGCGCTCGTGTTCACGGGCGTGGTGGGCGGCATCGCGGGCGGCGGAGCACTGTGGGACAAGCTGTTCCTGCCCCTCGTCGCCGCGGCCGCCGGGTCGATCACGATGACGCTGCTCGCGCATCCGAGCTTCGCCATCCCGATGCCCGCCTACGACTCCGTGCAACCCGTCGACGTGCTGAGCGCCGCCGTCATCGCGGTGATCGCCGCCGCCCTCGGCATCGCGGCCGCCGCCGTCTTCCCGCGCCTGCACGGCGCGTTCCGGCTGCTCGGCAACCCCGTCCTCTACGTCACCGCGGGCGGCGTCGTGCTCGGCATCCTCGGGGTGATCGGCGGGCCCATCACCCTCTTCAAGGGACTCGCCCAGACCGGGGAGCTCGTGACGAACCGCGCCGACTACACGGCCACCGCCCTCGTGGTGATCGTGCTGGTGAAGATCGTGGCGCTCACCGTCGCGGCCGCCGCCGGCTTCCGCGGCGGCCGCATCTTCCCGGCCGTCTTCATCGGTACGGCGGTCGGCGTGCTGGCGAACGCGCTGCTGCCGGGCATCCCGGTCTCGCTCGCCATCGCCGCGGGAGTGCTCGGCATGGTGTTGGCGATCGCGCGCGACGGCTGGATCGCCCTGTTCATCGCGGCCGCCGTCACGGGCAGCGTCGTCGTGCTCCCGGTGCTCTGCGTCGCCATCCTGCCCACATGGCTCCTCGTCTCCCGCGCCCCTGAGATGATCGTGCACCCGACGGCACCGAACCCCGGGCCAACCTACCTCCCCGCATCCGGTACTGTCAGTCATTAGCAAGCATCAACGACCGGTCCGGGGGGACCAAGGGGGAAACGTGCGCCGATCCGTCACCGCCGCCATCGCGGTGGTCCTCACCGCAGCGCTCTCGCTCGTCGCCGCGGCGCCGGCGCAGGCCGACACCCTGCCGATCCACCCCGAGTGGGACTGGGGCTTCACCGAGGGGGCGCTCGACTCACTCGAGTTCCAGTCCGACGGCGGCATCATCGCCACCGGTTGGACGTTGCTCAATCAGAACCCCACCGCCGACGCTCCGCCCCAGGAGTGGCAGGTGCTCACGCCCGACGGCCAGGCGGGCTGGTGGGCAGGCGATCTCGGTCGCGAGACGGGGTTGCCGCGACCCGATGTCGCTGCCGCGTACCCGCAGGCCGGCCCGAACCACGGCTACCGCATCAAACTCGGTTTCCCCCTCACGCCCGGCCGGTACGGGTTCTGCGCCGAGCTCGAGTTCGAGATCGTCGGCTGCAACTCGGTGACCGTGCCACCCGAGATGGTCGGCGGCCAGATCGAGTCGGTGCAGGTCGACGACTCCGGCCCCGCGCCCGCCCTCCGCGTGCGCGGCTGGGTCTCCGACAGCTGGAGCTCGTCGTCCAACCAGCTGACCTACACGGTCACCGTCGACTCAGCGAGCAGCGAGCAGGGCGGCTACAGCGCCACACTCGACCGACCGGATGTTCAAGCCGCACACCCCGGACTGGCCGGCATCAAGGGCTTCGACGACAGCATCCCGGTCTCCCGCTCCGGCATCTTTACGGTGTGCGTGCGAGCCGATCCCCTCCGGATCGCTTCGGGCACAAACG